>NZ_JBBKXE010000041.1:0-7688 GCF_037969335.1 Hyphomonas sp.
ACCGTCACCGACAACGGCCGCGGCATCCCGGTCTCCATCCACGAGGAGGAGGGCATTTCCGCGGCGGAGGTCATCATGACCCAGCTGCATGCGGGCGGTAAGTTCGACCAGAACTCCTACAAGGTCTCCGGCGGCCTGCACGGCGTCGGCGTGTCCGTCGTCAACGCCCTGTCCGACTGGCTGGAACTGACCATCCACCGCGAAGGCAATGAGCACTGGGTCCGTTTCGTCGATGGCGGACGTGTCGAGGCGCCCCTCATCACGCGCGGCCCCTCGCCGATGACCGACAAGGGCAAGCCCTATACCGGCACCGCCGTGCGCTTCATGGTCTCCGCATCCACGTTCACGATGACCGACTATGACCGCAAGACGCTGGAACACCGCCTGCGCGAGCTCGCCTTCCTGAACTCCGGCGTGCACATCATCTTCCGCGACGAGCGCGACGCCGATGTCTACGAGATCGACCTGATGTACGAGGGCGGCGTCAAGGCCTTCGTCGAGCACCTCGACCGCCAGAAGACGCCGATCCTGCCAGACCCGATCTATGTCATCGGCGAGAAAGACGGCGTCACCGTCGAGGCCGCGCTCGAGTGGAATGACAGCTACCACGAGAACGTGCTCTGCTTCACCAACAACATCCCCCAGCGCGACGGCGGCACCCACCTGGCCGGCTTCCGTGGCGCGCTGACCCGGATCATCAACAAATATGCCAACGAGACCGGCATCGCCAAGAAGTCCAAGGTCGAAATCTCGGGCGACGACGCCCGCGAAGGCCTCACCTGCGTGCTCAGCGTGAAAGTGCCGGATCCGAAATTCAGCTCGCAGACGAAAGACAAGCTCGTCTCGTCCGAAGTGCGCCCGGTCGTGGAATCCCTGATGGGCGAGAAACTGTCGGAATGGTTCGAGGAGCATCCCAAGGAAGCCCACGAGATCATGATGAAGATCGTCGAGGCGGCCGCCGCACGCGAAGCCGCCCGCAAGGCGCGCGAGTTGACCCGCCGCAAGTCCGCCCTCGATATCTCTTCCCTGCCCGGCAAGCTTGCCGACTGCCAGGAAAAAGACCCGGCCAAGTCCGAAATCTTCATCGTCGAAGGCGACTCCGCTGGCGGCTCGGCCAAACAGGGCCGGTCACGCGACAACCAGGCCATCCTGCCCCTGCGCGGCAAGATCCTGAACGTCGAGCGCGCCCGCTTCGACAAGATGCTCTCATCCGACCAGATCGGTACGCTGATCATGGCGCTCGGCGCCGGCATCGGCCGCGACGAGTTCAACATCGAGAAGCTGCGCTACCACAAGATCATCATCATGACCGATGCTGATGTCGACGGCGCGCACATCCGCACGCTGCTGCTCACCTTCTTCTACCGCCAGATGCCCGAGATCATCGAACGCGGTTATCTCTACATCGCCCAGCCGCCGCTCTACAAGGTGACGCGCGGGCGCTCCGAGCGCTACGTCAAGGATGACGCGGAACTCGAAGCCTATCTCATCGGTGAAGGCACCAGCGGCGAAACGCTGATCCTGAACGACGGCACGCAGATCGGCGGCGAAGACCTGCGCGACCGCGTGCGCCAGGCCGCCAATTTCCGCGCCAGCCTCAAGCGCCTCGCCCAGCGCGCGCCAGCGGACCTGATCGAACACGCCGCTCTTGCCGGCGCGATGAGCGCCAATGCCGCGCCGGAAACGGCCACAGCCACCGCTGAACGCCTCAACCGTCTCGCCGAAGAGGGCGAAGACACGTGGGAAGGCCAATTTGAAGACGGCGGCCTCGTGCTCAAGCGCACCGTGCGCGGCGTCGAGGAACTGGCGGTCCTCCCGCCGGCCCTGCTCGCCAGCCAGGACTCCGTGCGCCTCGCTGAGCGCGCCGCCGGCCTCGCCGAGATCTACACAGACCCCGCCATCCTGCGCCAGGAAAAGGGCGGCGACGTGCCGGTCAACGGCCCGGCCTCCCTGCTCGATGCGGTGCTGAACTCGGGCCGCAAGGGCCTCAAGGTCCAGCGCTACAAGGGTCTTGGTGAAATGAACGCCGACCAGCTCTGGGAAACCACGCTCGACTCAAACGCCCGCACCCTGCTGCAGGTCCGCGTCGACCATGCCGACGAAGCCGACGACATGTTCACCAAACTGATGGGCGACGTCGTGGAGCCAAGACGCGAGTTCATTGAGGAATTTGCGCTGGAAGCCGAGGTGGATGTCTAACCGCATTCCGTATTCCCGGGCTTGACCCGGGATCTCATGCCATGATGTCCTGACGCCGCCGCATGAGGCCCCGCCCTTCGCCGGGGACACGGGAGAGATCGCTATCGCACCTTCACGCTCACCGTATCCACCACAATCATGTCGTGACGTACCGAGAAATTTTCCGGCGTGTCGCAGCGCAGGGACACCTGCACCTCGTCCGGCAGGTCCTTGAGGCTCCAGCGCGTATAATTCGTGCTGACACAGAACGTTTTCGTTTCACCAACCCCGAGATTGATCTCGAACGTGTCCGGCTCGCGGTCGATCAGCTTGCCCTTCTTGCCCCGCATCTCGAGATCGTATTCCTGCATCGCGAATGTATTGTTCAGCACATCGACACAGACTTCAAACTCGTCATCCGTGACCGGATCGTCAATCACGCGGGAGGTCACATTGACAATCTGCCCACCCGGCCGGCCGCCATAGGCCACCGCCGCATAGGTATTGTTGATCGCGTCATAATACAGCCCGGCATGGAAGCGGCAGAGCGACTTGCCGACCATGGGCAGCGAATAGGTCGGCGTCGCCTTGCCGCTGGCACAGATCGACGCCATTTCGCGCTTCATCCGCCGGTCGCACTCGGCCTGCGTCCTCTCCTGCAGCCGGTAGCAGGCATCATGGCGCTGGCAGACCGGGCGGAACGGCCCGTCAGTCACCGCGCCTACCACATTGACGAAGCTTTTCGGCAGCCTGGTCTGGATGAATTCCGGCCCGCACCGGTCGTCCGGGTCGCGCATGGTCGCCTCACGCGTCGCATAGGCCTCGCCCACCGGCTCAGGATAGTCCACGCCTTCGCCCGTCACCGTGCAACCGGCCAGGAGCAGGATCGACGCAGTGAAAATGGTCGCCTTCATGTACTGGCCAATCGCATCTCGACACTCATCCCTATGCGGGGCACTCCCCCGCATACTCAAATTGCTGCTCCACGCTCAGAGACGCCGAGACTTCATCTACCTGGCTATGCAGACCGCCTGAGACGTAGAATGCTTGCGACGCCGCGCGCCCACCGGGCAAGCTGAAATAATGCTCTGACAGATACCCCTTCATCATGTGACCGGCCCCAATCTTCCACATGCCAGTCATCTCCTGCCCGCCATGCTTGCAGGCCATGTTAAAATATACGCCAACATTATCCACATCGCGGACGGTGACCTCACAGCCTGGCTTATTGAAAGCCTCTGCCCGCAAAATGTCGCCCTCAGGCTGAACGCACATTTGTCCGGATTGGCTCTGTGGTGGCTGCTCGATCCGCTCACCATTCGCATATCCGGTTTGGGTTTGCGTAATCGTCACGTCGTAAAGCCCCGGACGAATATTCAGCCCTTCCAGTTCAACCTCTTCCTCTTCGCCAAAAATCCCAAGTGCGCCTTGCGCTGCGGCCATGCCTGCGAGCGCGGCAGCAACGCCAAGCGTTGCCATAAACTTAATCGTCATTTCGAGTCGTCCCCACGTTATTTCATCCCGCAAATTAGTAAGTCGAAACGCACTTTGGTCAAACGGCTGCCTGCAAAAATGGTCGCCCTCATGAAGTGGCCAGCCGCATCTCGACACCTGCGACCCAGACGCTCCGGCCCTCGACCTCGAGGTCGGCGTCCCGCGCGCGCGCCAGGATGCCGTCCACGTCCGGCAGGTCCAGCTCGAAGGCGATCAGGCGTTCGGTCTGCCCCTGGATGAAGGTCAGCCGTCCGTCATCGGCGAGCTTCAGGCCGGAGCCACCGCCCGGCACGTCCAGCGCCGCGCCCCAGCGCGCCATCAGGCGCGTCGGGTCGGGGCTGACCAGCACAGCGCCGGTCAGTTTGCCTTGCGTGCTGTTCTTGCGCCAGTTCGGCCCGCCCCAGCGCCATGCGCCCGCAGGCTTCGGTTGGTCGACAGACACGATCGCGCCGCCAATATCGGCCGGGTGCAAATGGCTGGCAGAAATGTCCTTGAGGTCAATGTCCCAGACGCGGCGGATGCCCAGCGTGTCAGCCCGCGCCCGAGTCGCTGCGATATCCTCGACTTCGAAGATCGCCATATATCCGCCCGGCCCGCCGCGCGACATGAACCGCGCCGCCGGCGCCGTCTCCACCGTCGGCACCACCACTTCGAGGAACTGGTCGCCAATCGCGAACACGCCATTGACCAGGCCAAACTCGGCCACGCCCGGATCGGGAAACGGCTCGCCCAGGGCGAACACGGTCTTGAGCGTGTCGATCGTGTCGGTCGTCTCGCTGGCAATCACCAGCTGGCGCAGGCGCGGAAATGTCATGTCGGAATCCCTCCAAGCGTATTTTTGCCCATCAGGCCACGCGCGGCGGTTTCGTGCAAGGGCACGGCCATCCGGGTTCCATCCGGGGCCTGTCCGGACTTTTTCCGGGCATTCTTTCGGGCTTTTCGAAGCCGCTTGTCCCGCACATGGCTTGGGCACCTCGCACCTTGTTCCTGCAATGCTATCACACACGAATTGACCCCGCGCCGAAACGCCGCCACCTGATAGGACATGAGTTCGCATTCCCACGATCACGGCGACGACCATGGCCACAGCCATGACCACGCCCACCATCATGCCGACATGGGCACCGCCGACAGCCGCCGCCGCGTCGCCATCGCCGCCGCACTGACAGCGGCCTTCATGTTCGCCGAAGTGGCAGGCGGCATCCTCTCCGGCTCTCTCGCCCTGTTGGCCGACGCCGCGCACATGCTCACCGATGCCGGTTCGCTCGTGCTCGCCTGGGTCGGCTACAAGCTGGCCGAACGCCCGGCCGATCCGCAGCGTTCATTCGGCTTTGCCCGCATGAAGATCCTGGCCGCCTTCACCAATGGCATCCTGCTGGTCCTGCTGGCGATCTGGATCGTCTGGGAGGCCATCCATCGCCTCATGGCACCGGTCGAAGTGATGGGCGGCCTGTTGATGGTGGTGGCCGTTGCCGGCCTCGTCGTGAACGTGATCGCCTTCCTCGTCCTGCATGGCGGCAGCAAGGACGATCTCAACATGCAGGGCGCGCTCTGGCACGTAGCGGGCGACATGCTCGGCTCGGTCGCGGCCATCGCCGCCGCCGGCATCATCATGGCGACCGGCTGGATGGCCGCTGACCCGATCCTGTCAGTCCTCGTCGCCCTGCTGGTCGGCTTTGCCGGAATCCGCATCGCGCGCCAGTCCGGCCACATCCTGCTCGAAGGCACGCCGGAAGGCCTCTCATCGGCTGACATAACCGCCGACCTGGTCATGAATATTCCGGATATTGCGAGTGTCACCCACGTCCATGCCTGGGCGCTGACCGAAACCAAGCGCCTGATCACGCTCGAAGTCACCGCCGCGCCCGGCGCCTGCACCGAAACCGTCCGGCGCGACGTGAAAGCCCGCCTCGCCGACGCCTTCGACCTCAGCCATGCCACGGTGGAAGTGGTGTCAGAGCCGCTTTAGCCGCGCTACACGTCCATGTGAGACACCCCGCCCCTTTTACTTTTGCCCGCGAGTCGCCATACCAAGGCTGACTGATAATCACGCATTCGAATGGAGGCCCAGATGGCCGATTCCGCCGCAAATACCCGCCACGCTGAAATCCTCATCATCGGCTCCGGCCCGGCCGGCTGGACCGCCGGAATCTATGGCGCGCGGGCCATGCGCGACGTGCTGGTCGTAACCGGCATCCAGCCCGGCGGCCAGCTGACCATCACAACGGATGTCGAGAACTATCCGGGCTTTACCGAGATCCAGGGCCCCGAACTGATGGTCAAGATGCAGGAACATGCCGAGGCCATGGGTGCCAAAGTGGCGGACGACCATATTGCCAGCGTGGACTTCGACGTGCGCCCCTTCCGCGCCGTCGGCGAGAGCGGCACGGTCTATACCGCTGATTCCATTATTATTTCGACCGGCGCCCAGGCCAAATGGCTGGACCTTCCCACCGAGCAGAAATTCAAGGGCTTCGGCGTGTCGGCCTGCGCCACCTGCGACGGCTTCTTCTATCGCGGCCGCGAGGTGCTCGTGGTCGGCGGCGGCAACACCGCTGTTGAAGAGGCGCTGTTCCTGACCAATTTCGCCTCCAAGGTCACCGTCATCCACCGCCGCGAAGGTTTCCGCGCCGAAAAGATCCTGCAGGACCGCCTGTTCAAGAACCCCAAGGTCGAAGTCCTCTGGAATACGACACTCGAAGAAGTGCTGGGTGACGAGAACCCGCTCGGCGTCACCGGCGCCCGCCTGAAAAATGTCGAGACCGGAGAGGTCACCGAGCGGCCCTTCCACGGCATCTTCATCGCCATCGGCCACGCCCCGGCCACCGAACTTTTCAAGGGCAAGCTGGCGATGAAGCCGAACGGCTATCTCATCACCGCGCCGGACTCGACGGCGACCGACATTCCGGGCGTGTTCGCGGCTGGCGACGTCACCGACGAGACCTATCGCCAGGCCGTCACCGCCGCCGGCATGGGCTGCATGGCCGCTCTGCAAGCCGAGCATTTCCTCTCCGAACAGGAAGCGCTCGCCGAAACGGTTGCGGCGGAATAACGCCTAAAGCATCAATTTTGCCATCGCCTCGACATCGCGGCTCTTCTCCGTTGCGATGGCGGCTGACAGCATGCGGGCCCGCGTCTGCATGAGCCGTTCGAGGTCGCTGTCGACGGGCGCCGCAAGGGCAGCATCGAGCGCCGCCGTGATCTGCTTCCGATATTTCCAGGCATTCAGCGCGGCCAGCGCGCGGGCATATTGCCAGTGCAGGGACGCGTCGCCGGGGGACGCCGCCATGGCCGCCGCATAATGCGTCTCGGCAGCGTCCATGCTGGCGCCCATGATTATGGCCCCCAGAAAGCCCCCGCGATTGAGGACTTCGATATTCCAGACGGCGAGGAACCCGTGCGCATAGGCGTTCTGAGGATCGTCCGCCAGAACGGCCTCGGCCAGTTGCCGGGCCACTTCGCCATGGCCGGACTCTCTCGCATCTCGCAGGCTCATCGGTCGGGCGAGCAGCGACAGGGCAATGGCTTTTTGCAGGCGCCCTTCGATATGGCCGGGCTGGACGGCGAGCGCCCGGTCCGCCTCACCCAGTGCCGCGATCAGCAGGGCCTCGGGCGGCTCGGTCTCGCCGCTGATCGCCTTGGCGAGCAGGACGCGGGCGCCGAACGCGCAGGCGTCCGGGCCGTGATCTGCCGCCACGTCTGCGAATGCGGCGTCATACCGACCAGCCATGAAGGCATCGCGCGCGTCCTGGCTCTGCGCCGCAGCGGGCTGGAACCAGGTCATCAACAGGATCGAAAAGAGCAGCAGCACAACGCGTATCATACACCCAACCTAGCCCTGTCGGATAAGTTCGGCCAGCCTGATACACAATACCCCGCACAAGCTGCAGGAGACACGCTTGCGAGGCGGCCCGCTCCCGTGTAAGAGGCGCCCTCGCATCAGCGAAACGGTTCGGTAGCTCAGCTGGTTAGAGCGCGCGACTCATAATCGCGAGGTCGGGAGTTCAAGTCTCCCC
>NZ_JBBKXE010000042.1:0-47020 GCF_037969335.1 Hyphomonas sp.
CGCTTGTAGACGGGGCGCACGTTCAGCGTGTGGCGATAGCCGCGTATCCACGCTTCAGTCTTGTCGACCAGCTGGCCGAGGCGCTTGTCGGAGAAGCCCATGGACTTGAGCTCGATGAGAGAATTGGCATCGTCGGGCAGACCTTCGGCGCGGACCTTGGCCTCAACCTCGGTGATCTCCTTGATCTGCTGGAGGAACCATGGGTCGATGGAGGTCACGCCATGCACTTCCGCGACACTCATGCCTGTCCGGAAAGCCTGGGCGACAACGCGCAGGCGGTCTGGGGTCGGCAGGGCAAGGGCCTGACGCAGCGCGGCGTCGGTTTCAAAGGGCAGGTCATCAAGGCCGCAAAGGCCTGTCTCGAGCGAGCAGAGCGCTTTCTGGAGGCTTTCCTGAAAGCTCCGGCCGATGGCCATGGCTTCGCCGACGGATTTCATCGCCGTGGTGAGCACGGGATCGGCGCCCTTGTACTTCTCGAAGGCGAAGCGCGGGATCTTGGTGACGACGTAATCAATTGTGGGTTCGAACGAAGCGGGCGTGACGCCGGTAATGTCATTGTCGAGTTCGTCGAGCGTGTAGCCGACGGCGAGCTTGGCGGCGATCTTGGCGATCGGGAAGCCGGTTGCCTTGGAGGCCAGTGCCGAGGAGCGCGACACGCGCGGGTTCATCTCGATGACGATCAAACGGCCGTCTTTCGGGTTCACGGCGAACTGCACGTTCGAGCCGCCGGTTTCGACACCGATCTCGCGCAGCACCGCAATCGAGGCGTTGCGCATGACCTGGTATTCCTTGTCGGTCAGCGTCAGGGCCGGAGCGACGGTGATCGAGTCGCCGGTATGCACGCCCATCGGGTCGATATTCTCGATCGAGCAGATGATGATGCAATTGTCCGCCGTGTCGCGGACGACTTCCATCTCGTATTCCTCGACATTGTAGGCAATGCCACCGCCGGTGCCGCCAAGCGTGTAGGCGGGGCGGATGATGGCGGGCAGGCCGACGGTTTCCAGCGCGTCCATCGCGGCCTTGAGGCCGGTGAGGCGGTCATACCCCTTGATCTTGCCGTTCTCGCCGCGGATTTCCGGCGAGGCGATGATCGCGGCGCGGGGGTTTTCGAGGCCGATCCGGTCCATGGCTTCGCGGAACAGCTTGCGATCTTCGGCCATCTCGATGGCTTCGGCCTTGGCACCGATCAGTTCGACGCCGTGTTTTTCGAGGACGCCGGCATAATGCAGGTCGAGGGCGCAGTTGAGCGCGGTCTGGCCGCCCATTGTGGGAAGCAGGGCGTCCGGCTTCTCGACTTCGATGATCTTCTCGACGATTTCGGGCGTGATCGGCTCGATATAGGTCGCGTCGGCCAGGTCAGGGTCGGTCATGATCGTGGCGGGGTTCGAATTGACGAGGATGACGCGGTAGCCTTCGGCCTTCAGCGCCTTGACCGCCTGGACGCCGGAATAGTCGAATTCGCAGGCCTGTCCGATGATGATCGGGCCGGCACCAATTACCAGGATCGAAGATATGTCGGTGCGCTTCGGCATGGTCGTTTCCTGCTCCCGGTCAAACGGGTGCCTGATAGCTGGGAGTCGCAGGCATAAGCAAGGATAATCAGGCCTATGACATGCGAAAAGCCCCGCATCCGTGAAAGGATACGGGGCTTCAAGAGGAGGATGACTGCCTGCCCGGAGGCGAGGGTCTACCAGCGACGCGAGTCGTAAGGGTAGCGGTCATAGGCGTTGGCATAGCCGTCGCCATCAGCGTCGCGCTCGTCTTCCTGGTCCTTGACGCCGGGCATGTCGCAGTCTTCGGCTTCGGTACAGCCTTTGGCTGCGCCGGCAGAACCGCCCAGCACTGCGCCGATAGCAGCGCCGCGACCGGCATCGCCGTCGCCGACATTGTTGCCGATAACCGCGCCGGCGACTGCGCCTGCCGCAGCGCCATAGGCGGCGTTACGTTCCGTGACGCCGCTGGAGGTGCAGGCGGCCAGGACGAGTGCGCTGGCGCCGGCGGCGAAGAGCTTCATAGAGGTTTTCATTGTGTGCTCCTTGTCTTGATCACGGGTTGCAAACTCCCCGCTACCGGAGCGGTTCCGGCAGGTGCATGACAAGGCTGTGAGGAAAGCCGGCTTCTACGCGCCGTCAGGTCCAGCGCTTGGCCAGTTTCTGGCTGATCGCGTCAGGGCCTTCCTGGGCCGCGCCCTGGTAGCCGGTAACAGCGTCGCCGACGAAAGGGTTGGACTGGCGTTCATGGCCAAAGGTCGAGATCGGGCCGTGACCCGGCACGAACCGCATCTCGTTGCCGAGAGGCCAGAGCTTTTCCGTGATCGAGTCGATCAGCTGCTGGTGGTTGCCACGTGGAAAGTCCGTGCGGCCTATCGAACCCTGGAACAGGACATCGCCGACAAAGGCGAGGGCGCCTTCCTTGTTGTAGATCACGACATGACCGGGTGTGTGGCCGGGGCAGTGGGCAACGCCGAATTTCAGGCCGGCCAGTTCCAGTTCGTCGCCATCGTGCAGGTAGCGGTCGGGCTTCACATTCCGGCCGTCGGTAATGCCGTATTTGGCACCCTGGGCTTCCTACTCGTCGAGCAGCCACTGATCCTCCTCGTGCGGCCCGATGATCGGGCAACCGGTGCGCTCGGACACGGCGGTCGCAGCGCCGGCATGGTCGAGGTGGCCATGGGTCAGCCAGACGGCGACAATCTTGACGCCGAACTGTTTGGCCGCGTCCATCAGCCGGTCGACTTCTCCACCCGGATCGATGAACACGCCTTCCATGGTCTCGGTCGACCAGATCATGGACGTGTTCTGTTGCAGGGGAGTCACCGGAATGATCCGGATTTCCAGCTTTGGCTTGCTTGTTTGTTCGGTCATGTTCCTAGAGATAGCGACGGAGGAACTGTTCGTGAAGCACCTCAGGCGCTTTCGCGTCGGGGAAGGCTCGGTTAATACTCGCCGCAACGATGTTTTCCGGAGAGGCCCACACCATGCGTATGCCACAAAGACGGCGAGGCGGCGGACTGCTGGGCGGCCGGTTCATGATCATCATTATCGGCCTGGTCGGCCTGTTCATCTATTGGCAGATGAACCAGACCGAAGTGCCATTCTCCGGCCGCAAGCAGCTGAACACGATGTCGCTGCAGGACGAGGTCAAGCTCGGACAGCAATCCTATGTCCAGATCCTCAACCAGGAGCAGGAACAGGGCCACCAGGTGTTGTGTGCGTCTGAAGGCGGGTGCCAGGGCGCCGAACTGGAGTTGACGGAAGACGTGCGGACGATCGGCAAGCGGCTGCAGGCCGCTGCGATCGAGCTGGAAGCCGAGCTTGAGGCGCAGGGCTATGCTTTCACACCGGTCGCCGAGCAGTTCGACTGGACCTATTATGTGGTGGATTCCGCGACGCCGAATGCGTTTTGCCTGCCGGGCGGTTATGTGGCGGTCTATACCGGCATTCTCGATATAACGGGCAATGGCGACGGGCAGGTGACGCTCGACGATGTCAGCGATCCCGACAAGCTGGCCGTCGTGATGGGCCACGAGATCGGCCATGCGCTGGCCCATCATGGCGCCGAACGGATGAGCCAGCAGAAAGTCATGCAGATGGGCCAGATGGCTGTCGGTGTGGGCCTCGGCGACATGGATGTCAGCCAGCAGCGTGCGATCATGCAGGCGTTCGGCGTTGCGGCGCAGGGGACTGTGCTGAGTTTTTCACGGGCGCACGAAACGGAAGCCGACAAGATCGGTCTCGATCTGCTGGTGCGCGCCTGTTACGACCCGCGCGAGGCGCCCGAATTGTGGGAGCGCATGGGCAAGCTGAACGAGGGCCAGAGCCCGCCAGAATGGATGTCGACCCACCCGGCCTCGTCCACACGCGTGGAAAATTTCCGGCAATGGATGCCCGACGCGATTGCGCAATACGAAAGTCGTTGTGGTCCGCTGAAATAGCCGTCGCCGGATAAGGGTCTTGAGCCGCGTTGATGCGACTCCGCCGGGACGCAACGAAAATGGCCGCCCGGCATCCTAAAGAAGGAATCGGGGCGGCCATCTCGTCCACCATCAGCAAGCCTGTACGGGTCCCCACCCAGCCTGCTTTGTTTTTATTCAAATTCAACGGATGAGGCGCACCCGTTTGTAAGTTTTACATACCATTGGTATGATAAATCTTCAATACAAGAATTCGCCATGGCCAAAAGAACCTCGGAGCAAGCTGAAGAAACGCGTCGTGCCATTTTCGATGCGGCGCGACAGCTGTTTGAAACCGAAGGGTATTCCGGCGCCTCCATCGCAAGCATCGTCGCAGCAGCTGGCACCACGAAAGGTGCCCTGTTTCATCATTTTGCCAGCAAGGAAGCCTTGTTTCTGGAAGTCTGGAAATCATTGCAGCTGGAGATGGATGCGGATACGCGCACCGCTGCGGCGGCAATGCGATCAAAGGACGATCCCTACGCTGCCTTTCTCGCCGGCACCCGCGCTTATTTCAAATGGGCCGCAACGCCAGCCTACCAGCAGATCGTCCTGATCGACGGGCGCGCCGTCATGGGCCTTGCGCGCTGGCAGGAAAATGATGACCGGCTTGGCCGCAACAATGTCGAACAGGGCGTGCGCTACCTGGCCCGGAAAGGGCTGATCAGTGAAGACGGTGTGGTGCCCCTGTCGGTCATATTGCTGAATGCCCTGAATGGCGCTGGCTTTGCCCTGACGCGCAAGGACCCGGGTATCACAGAGGATACGCTGTTCGATGCTTTCGAGAAATTGTTGCGTGGCCTGCGCTAGCTGATCGGATCGACGCGGGTGTCGCCGGACTGGTTGACGCGCCACCAGCCCGCAATCGCATACCGCCGCGCGTGTGTGACTTCGACGGCGTGGGGCACGGTTTCTGACAGCATGAACGCCACTCCGGCGCCGTGGGGCAACAGGCGGGCCGATGGCGCATCTGTCTCGCTGGCGCGTTCCGGCCAGATGACCAGAGCGCCGCCCTTGTCGTCCGTCCAGTCGTCATTGAGATAGACGACCAGCGACAAGACCCGGTTACGGGCGCCCTCGAAACTGTCGAGGTGGCGGTCATAGAAGCCGCCCTCCGGATACACCGCATAGCAGGACTCGAAGTCGAACAGACCGATCATCAAGGCGCGGTTGAGGCTTTTCCGGAGCGGTTCGGCCCAGTCGAAGAACGCCCGCTGTGCGGGGCTCGAACCGTCCATCCAGGAAATGCGGGTGAGGCGCACCGAGCGATCAAGCTGGAAAGCATCCTCCCGTCCGATCCCTGCCATTGCGAGATCCTGCTCTGCATCGCGGGCGAAAATCTCGGCTCTCAGGGCGGCTGTCAGGTCGTCAGGCAGGAAGCCAGGTTGCCAGCTCCAGCCTTGTGCCGCGATGTCCCCGGCAATGGTGCCAAGGCGATTGTCCTCGGGAACAGGGATGGGGGTATAGAAGGGGTCTGGCGCACCGGGCAGGCCGGTGCGTACCGGAGGCGTCACCCGCGATGACCCTCCATGAGGTCGGCGAACCGCGCAAACAGGTAGAAACTGTCCTGCGGGCCAGGAGAGGCTTCGGGGTGGTGCTGGACCGATATGATCGGCTTGCCTGCGACGCTGAGGCCGGAATTCGTGCCGTCGAACAGCGAGCGATGGCTCTCTTCGACGCCCGCCGGCAGCGTGGCCGGATCAACGGTGAAGCCATGGTTCATCGAGACGATCTCGACCTTGCCGGTCGCGATGTCCTTCACGGGATGGTTGGCGCCATGGTGGCCCTGCGCCATTTTCATCGTCTTTGCACCGAGGGCGAGGGCGAGCAGCTGGTGGCCGAGGCAGATACCGAGAATTGGCGTGCCGCTGGCAATCACATCGCGGATCATGGCGCCTGAACGCAGGATCGTGGCGGCCGGGTCGCCCGGGCCATTCGAGAAGACCACGCCGTCCGGCTTGAGCGCCGCAATTTGTGCGGCCGTTGCATCGCCATTCACAACCGTCGTACGGGCGCCGACACTGGCAAGATTGCGCAGGATGTTCTTCTTCACGCCGAAATCGACGACGACGACGTGGAACTTTGCGTCCTGGAGCGCGCCATAGCCGCTGCCCGCCTGCCAGAGCTGCTGGGTGTTGTGATAATTGGCGTCGCTGTCGACATCGGCGGCGAGATCGGCATCGTCGAGGCCTTTCCATGCACGCGCCTGCGCGATCAGCGCATCGGTGTCGATGCCGCCTTCCGGCTGGTGGCAGATGGCGGCCTTCTGCATGCCGCGTTCGCGTATCAGGCGAGTCATGGCCCTGGTATCGACGCCAGACAGGCCAATAATACCGCGCGCTTTCAGCCAGTCATCGAAATGGTGGGTCGAACGCCAGCTGGAGGGCGCAGTGATGGGTTCGCGAAATATCGCACCCCGCGCCGCGTGGGCCGCGGCAGGCGAGGATTCTTCCTGATCGTCCAAGTTTGCACCGACATTGCCGATATGCGGGAACGTAAAAAGGATAATCTGTGACGCATAAGAGGGGTCGGTCAGAATCTCCTCATAGCCGGTGATGCTGGTGTTGAAGCAGATTTCTCCGACATTCGTGCCTGCAGCGCCTGCGCCGAATCCAAGGAAGACTGTGCCATCCGCAAGGGCGACTGCTCCCGTTGCAGGCGAGCCCGCTTGAATTTTCGTGTCTTTAGTCATATCTCATTTCGCTTCCGGACCGTTTTCCGGTCGTTAACCCAAGTGACCGAGGTTTCGTCCGGTTAATGGGGCTGAGTCTACGCATCGTCAAGCAAACTGGCGTTCGCGGTATGTGAAAGGCAATAGCGGCATGGGCCGAGAGGATACAAGTGAGACGATGTCGCTGAAGGCGCGCATCGTTCAGGCACTCAAATCCGAAACTGAAAAAGGCGCGAGCGACGTGGAACTTGCCACGCTGCGCCTGATCGAGTGTGCCGTGCGTGACCGCGACGTCTGCGCACGCGGCCGGGGTGTGGGCGAAGGCTGTCCGGACGCCGATGTCCGCGCCGTGCTCGAAACCATGGTGGCGCAACGCGAGGTCTCGGCGCGCGAACACGATGAAGCCGGCCGAATCGAGGACGCGATCCGCGAACGCGAGGAAATCGAGGTCATCGAGAAATTCCTTCCAGTCCCGCTCAGCGGCGCCAAGCTGGACGCGGCCGTGCAGGATATTGTCGAGGATCTTGGCGCATCCAAGCTGAAAGATGTCGGCCGCTGCATGTCGGCGCTCAAGGACAAATTCCCGGGCATGGTCGAATCCGGCACTGCCGGCAAAGCTGTCCGCGACGCCCTGACACGGTCCTGACGCGGCAACCCGTTGCTTCTTTTGAAAATACTGCGCGTGCAAGGTGCCGCGCGATTATTCATGCTCAAAATTGCAGGTGCTTTCCGGAACCTTGCGCACGCCCCTCGCGTTTGATGGGTGTTCTCGCAAGGAAAGGAACATCCTATGAAATATCTCATTGCCCCCGTTAGCGCCGCTGCCCTGATGGCCGCCCTGGCTGCATGCTCCGGTGCCGACACCCCTGTTGAAACAGCTGACTCGCACAGCTCTGCCTATACTGAATCGGCGGATGCCGACCGCGTGATGGCGGACGGAACCGTCGACAATACGGCCCTGACTGAAACGGTCATGGCGCGCCCAGCCTACGTCATGGCGGCTGGCGAATTCAAAGCCTCCGACCTGATCGGCGATAATATCGTCGGCGCAAATGGCGAGACCATCGCCACAGTGGCGGACGTGCTGATCGGCAAGGACATGAGTCCGAGCCAGATCGTGTTCCGTGATGGCGGCATCCTCGGTGTTGCCGGTGACCTCGGCACGCTGCCCTTCAGCGCCGTACAAGTGAAACTGGACGCTGATGGTGAGCCGACCATTTTTGCCGCGCTCGTCGATGAATCGCTCGAAGGCGTCGCCGAATTCGAGCAGGACGGTGCCGATGATTACCGCCTGGCGTCTGAACTGATCGGCACCAATGCCGAACTCGCCGTCACCGACACCTACACGCGCATCACCGACCTTATCATCAGCTCTGACGGGTCAGTGAAGCATGCCGTCGTGACCGATGGCATGTCCGGTGTCGCTTCGGCGGACCGCCTCGTGATTGCCTTTGATGCGATCACGGTCGTCCAGGGCGACAGCAATGGTGAAGTGATGGTCAACATGACGCCGGAACAGCTGAAAACCGCGCCGGTCCTGAACGACGCCTAAGGCGCCGTTTAAGTCGCTTCCGCACTCAAGGCGTGGCCCTGCCAGACGGCGGGGCCACTCTTTTGCCCGTGTCCCTCCGGTATTCTGTGCGTTCCCGAATCCGGCCTGACGCGCTACACTCGCCCGAATGTCCCAGACTGTCCGCATCCCTGATGGCTTCGTCGATGAACTGAAGGCCCGAATCCGGCCTTCGGACGTGATCGGCCGCAAGGTGAAGCTGGTCAAGAAGGGCAAGGAATGGGTCGGTCTCTCGCCTTTCACCGCCGAGAAGACACCCAGCTTCTATGTCAACGACCAGAAGCGCATCTTCAAATGCTTCTCATCCGGCATGGGCGGCGACGTCATCAGCTTCGTGATGGAGACCGAGCGGCTCTCCTTCATGGAGGCGGTCGAGAAACTGGCCGAGGAAGCAGGCATGAGCCTGCCGAAAGCGAGCCCGGAAGCGGTCGAGGAATATGATCACCGCAAGCGGCTGCAGGCGGCGTGCGAGGCGGCGGCGACCTATTTCGAAGACTGCCTGCAAGCCTCCGAGGGCGCGGCGGCGCGGATCTATCTTGAAGGGCGCGGCCTGTTGCCGGCCGCCTGGCGGCGCCACCGGCTCGGCTTTGCGCCGGACGATTGGCGCAAGACGACCGAGCACCTCAAATCCCAAGGCTTCTCGATCGCGGAAATCCTCGAAGCGGGCCTCGCCAAGGAAAGCGACAAGGGCGGTGAACCCTATGACGCCTTCCGCGGGCGGCTGATGTTCCCGATCCCGGATTCGCGGGGCGGCATCATCGCCTTCGGCGGCCGGGGCCTGACGCCTGACGCCAAGCCGAAATACCTGAATTCCGGCGATACGCCGCTCTTCCACAAATCCCGCGTGCTGTATCGCTACAAGGCGGCGCGCGAGGCGTTGGGGCATGGCGAAGGCGGCGGACTGATCGTTTGCGAAGGCTATATGGATGCCATCGCCCTGACCGAAGCGGGGTTTGGCCATGCCGTGGCGCCGCTGGGCACGGCGCTGACCGAAGACCAGATCGCGCTGCTCTGGCGCGCCGGGCCGGAGCCGGTGCTCTGCTTTGACGGCGACCGGGCCGGCCTGGGCGCCGCCTTCCGGGCGCTCGACCGGGCCTTGCCGCATGTCGAACCCGGTCGGTCGCTGTATTTCGTGCTGCTGCCCGACGGCATGGACCCGGACGACCTGATTCGCGAGCGCGGACCCGCCGCGATGGCCGAAGCGCTGGATAACCGGCTTGCTCTGTCAGAGCTGCTCTGGCGCCGCGAACGAGACGCCGAACCGCTCGATACGCCCGAACGCCAGGCCGGTCTCGAGGCGCGCCTTGCGACGGCGGCGGCCCAGGTGAAGCACCCCGGTGTGCGTGCAGCCTATGAGCGTGATCTCAAGGCGCGCATGCGCGATCACTTCTGGCAGGTGCGCCAGGCAAATCGCAGCAATAACAGCAAGAAACGCCCCGGAACGGGACACAATCCCGCGTCAGGAGAGTCCGGACAGGCGGCGCTGAAGGGTGGCGCGCCAGCCAAGCTGCGCGGACTTGGCGCGATCGTACGCGCGGTCGACAGCCCGTACCTGCTCGACTTCGGCGCCGAAACGCTGGCCGTGTCGGTCTTTCCCGATCCGGACGTCAGCCAGATACGGGACTGCATCCTCGACTTTGTGAACGCAGGGAAACCTATTGACCGCAAGGCCCTGAGCGCCCATTTACTCGAAGCAGGGAACATGCGCGCTTCCAGATTGCTCAAAGATTATCCTGATACGCCTCAGATAGCGGCCGATGGGCCCGAGGCACGGGAATGGCTGATAGCCCTCGAGCAATACATGGCGGTGAGAAGTTCCGACGGGCAGGAACCCGGCTCTGGCATGGATGCTGCGAGCGGGGAGTCAACGGCGTCGCCATCTGCGTGGCGCCGGCGTCACCAGCTTGTCGCAGAACGCCGGGCCCTGAGGGCCCGCATGAACGAGGCAGCAGGAAAAGTCGGCGAAAGCTAAGGCGCAGGTCAGTTTTTTTGGGCAATCCACCAGGGCAGCGGCGGATATTCCCATGGGAGATATTTGAATGGCAACAGCCACCAAGAAGAAAAAGAACACCGCAGGCGATGGTGAAGGCGAAGACGAGAAGGACGGCGACGTCACCCTTGTCGATTTCAACGCGACCGACGTCAAAAAAGTCCTGAAGAAGGCCCAGAAGCGCGGTTTCATCACGCATGATGAAGTCAACGCCATGCTTCCGGCCGACGAAATCACGTCTGACCAGATCGAGGACGTGATGAGCCAGATCTCCGAAATGGGGATCGCGGTGGTCGAGAGCGAGGAAGAGGCCGAAGCTGAAGGCAAGGCGCTCACCAAGATCGAAGACAAGAAAGTTGTCACCAAGAAGGGCAATGCACGCGGCTCTGACCGTACCGACGACCCCGTGCGCATGTACTTGCGCGAAATGGGCGCCGTGGAACTGCTCTCGCGTGAAGGCGAGATCGCGATTGCCAAGCGTATCGAGGCCGGCCGCGATGCGATGATCCGGGGCCTGTGCGAAAGCCCGCTGACATTCGAAGCCATGATGGTGTGGCGCGACGAGCTGATAAACGAGCGCATCCTGTTGCGCGACCTGATCGACCTTGAGGCCACCTATGGCGCGGAAAACCCGCCGCCGGAACCCAAGCCCAAGGAAGAAGAAGACGAGGACGAAGCCAAGGCGAAGGCCGAAGGCGCGGACGGCGAAACCAACGACGACGAAGACGACGACGAGGATGATGCTGCGGCGATGTCCATGTCGGCCATGGAAGCTGAACTGCGTGACGGCGTGCTGGCCAAGCTCGACGAGATCGCAGACGGGTTCGGACGCTACCGCAAGCTTCAGGACAAGCTCGTCCACCGTCGTCTCGAAGGCAAGGACCTGACGCCCAAGGCACAGGCCGAATATGACGAACTCTCAAACAATATCGTCGAGAGCCTGAAGACGATCCATATCAACAATGCCCGTATCGAGGCGCTGGTTGAGCAGCTTTACGCGATCAACAAGAAGCTGATGGGCCTTGAAGGCAAGCTGATGCGTATGGCCGATGCCCATGGCGTGCCGCGCAAGGAATTCCTCGAGAACTATTTCGGCCACGAACTGGAGCCGGAGTGGAGCGACCGCGTCAGGGCCCTGTCGGCAAAGTGGAAACGCTTCGTCGATGGCAAGACGGAAGACATCGAAGGCGTGCGCGGCGAGATTTCGGAGATTGCCCAGGAAATCGGCATTCCGATCGATAATTACCGTGTGCTGGTCCAGACCGTCCAGAAGGGTGAGCGCGAAGCGCGCATTGCCAAAAAGGAAATGGTCGAAGCCAACCTCCGCCTCGTGATCTCGATTGCCAAGAAATACACCAATCGCGGCCTGCAATTCCTGGATCTCATCCAGGAAGGCAATATCGGCCTGATGAAGGCTGTCGACAAATTCGAATACCGTCGAGGCTACAAGTTCTCGACCTATGCCACCTGGTGGATCCGTCAGGCGATCACACGGTCGATTGCGGACCAGGCCCGCACGATCCGTATCCCGGTGCACATGATCGAGACGATCAACAAGATCATCCGCACCCAACGCCAGATGCTGCACGAAATCGGCCGCGAGCCGACCCCGGAAGAACTGGCCGAAAAGCTGGGCCTGCCGCTGGAGAAAATCCGCAAGGTGCTGAAAATCGCCAAGGAGCCGATCAGTCTCGAAACACCGATCGGCGACGACGAGGATTCGAATCTCGGCGACTTCATCGAGGACAAGATGGCACTCTTGCCCGTCGACGCCGCGATCCAGTCGAACCTGCGCGAGACCACGACCCGCGTGCTCGCCTCGCTCACGCCGCGTGAGGAACGTGTGCTGCGCATGCGTTTCGGCATCGGCATGAACACCGATCACACGCTGGAAGAAGTCGGCCAGCAGTTCAGTGTGACGCGTGAACGTATTCGCCAGATCGAAGCCAAGGCGCTGAGGAAACTCAAGCACCCGAGCCGCAGCCGCAAGCTGCGCAGCTTCTTGGATACATAACACTTTCAAAGGGCGGCCCGTGGGTCGCCCTTATTGATTCAGGCCAAGCAAGCGCGCTCTCGAGGGAATAGCCTGTCGCGTCCGTGCATTCCTGCGTGGCAAGTGGCGCCCGAATTGAACATGGGAATGGGGCTGTGTTGGCCGCCTTTGGCGACAGGAGCGTCCCGTCAGTCCAGGCAGAGAAGCGCCTCTTCGGCGCAGATGCGGCGCATGTTCATGATGTGGTCGCGCTGTGGATTTTGCCAGTTGGTGATATTCAGCGGTGGTTCCAAATGGCGGACCAGCAGGGATTGTGCCGATGCCACGTCGCCGGAGAACGGGAGGCGCGACACGAGCAGCGATGCCCGGATCCAGTCAGACAGGCGCGCCTCGCCTGATAGGGAGAAACAATAGCTCGACACGTTCCCGCAGTTGATGCCGAACGATCCAGGTTGCGCTGTCAGGCCCAGGTCTTCCCTGAGCAGGGCGCCGAGGGTCCGGCGGTCGGTGCTGGTGCCACTGTCTCTGCCGGGTGGGTCGAAATGATCTTGCGGCGCGGTGCCGGTTTCGGTCTTGCCGATGTAGAGCAGTCCGCTGTCTGACACGGCGATTCCGGGCAGGTTATGGCCCGCGGCGAGATACACGCCATAGACGCATCGCGCGGCATGGCGCGGTGCGGTCCACCCAGTGCGCAGCGCAAACAGCGCGTCCTGAACATCCTGTATCTGCACGTTTCGTCCCCCGTCCCAATGGCGACGTTTACTTTTAGTTAATCTTTCTGTCTAGCGCCGTGGTAAATAAAAAGCGAAGTATTCGCGCGTGCACGGTCAGGGCGATTATGCGTGTGCGATTCAGTTCCGGCCCAACGGGCGCGCTCAGCCGCCCATTGCGTGCCACCGGTCCATGCCCTCGCAGATGCCTTCCTGTTGCAGGGCAGTCTGGGCGGCATAGTTGAACTGGTCGCTGGCGGAGGCGGCCCAGACGGCGGCGGCCGCATCAAAACTCGTGAACCCGATTTCCGACATGCCACGTTCGATCCGGCTGCAGATCAGGCGGGCTGTGTCGGCGTCGGCTGTGTCGTTGAGGCTGGCGATCCGGTCGGCCAGGTCGAGCCGCGAGAAGATATAGTCATAGACGGTCAGGTCCTCTCCCACTTCAAAGGCCAGGATGTCGCCGGACGGGATGCCGGTATAGTCCGGCATCTGGCCGTCATAATCTGACGTGGCTGCGGTGAAGATCGAGGGAATCGGTTGGTCGAGATAGACTGCCCACTGACCGATAGCGCCCTTACCCTTGGTCTGCTTGATATTGCTCGCTTCCGGCAGCTCGGCCGAAACGACGAGGATCGGTGTATCGCTCCACGACTTGACCGAGAAGGCGCTGGTCGACTGCTCGGTGATCGACTGACCGAACAGCGTGGTCGAGGACGTGTTCAGGAAGTTTGATGCTTCAAGCATGAGCGGCTGGTTGAAATATGTCACCAATGTCGAGGTCGGCGCGATAAGGTTGGCCGCAGTCGTCAGCGCGCCCATCACGTTGGCCCCGGCACTGCCCTGACGCTCATCCGAGAGCTGAAGGCGGAACCGGCCTTCGATCGTCGTGTTGGGACCGACCTTGAAATAGGGCGTTGCATAGAGGGCGATGCTTTCATTGGTTGTCCAGGCTTCGCCTTCCCTGCTGTCGGAGGAGAAGGTCGCCGAGAACAGCGCCTTGGTCGCCTTGATGTCCGGCTTGGTCACATCGAACTCGGCGATCAGCGTGCGCGTGACATTGCGCGAGCCCATCATGCGTGACAGCCAGTTGCGGCTTTCCTTGTTATAGTTGCGCGTGTCGACCGGTTCCTTGCGAGTGCCGGAGGAAACGCCTTCAATATCATAGGCGTCCGGCTTGAGGGTGACGATCTGGATGCGCGTATAGCGGTCCTGCAGCATCAATCCGTATTCTGAGTAAAGGGCGTTCTCGTCTATCGCCACATCGATGAAAGGCAGATAGTCCTTGGCCGGCTTGGCGTTGCTGACGGCGCGTCCGGTGGACCGGCGCGGCGTGGGGGATGGTGAGCCAGCGGCGGTGGGTGGCAGATCGTTGATATCGAAATCGTCGTCGTCGCCTGGCAATCCGCGGCTGGGCCCGCCCGAACCGACCATGGGCGGCGGCGGATATTCTGCGGCTTCTTCCTCTTCATAGATTGGCGGCGGCGGAGGAGGAGGTGGTGGAACTTCGGATTGCGGCGCGGAACCGCCCGGTTCAACCTGTTGCGAGGCACAGCCTGCCAGAGCAAGTGTGAGTGCTAGAATGCTGATCTGTCCGTACTTCATCGCCGTCGTCCCCCTGGTGTTCGTCGCGTGGTTAACAGAACGGTAATAGGGTTGGACGGTCAAGGCGAGCCATTTTCCGAATATTCGTGTATCGCGTGTATTCATCGTCAATATTGCATTGAATACTGCAGCGCCGATGTTCGGCCCATTGCAGATTGCGCTTTACCGGGCGCATGCTGCAATGCAATAAACCCATTGCCGACGGGGCAGCAGAACCCCATATACTCATTGTGAGCATATTTGCCACGCTGTCCAATCGCCAGGAGGGCACTTCTTGTTGCTCAACATGCTGAAAGCCAAACTTCATTCTGCCACCGTCACCCAGTGTGACCTGCATTATGAAGGCTCCGTTTCCATCGATCAGGACCTGCTGGACGCGTCCGGCATCCTGCCGCACGAACGCGTGGACATCTGGAATGTCACCAATGGCGCGCGCATCCAGACCTATGCGCTCGAAGCGCCGCGCGGCTCGCGCACGATCGGCGTCAACGGCGCGGCTGCACGCCACTTCGCTGTGGGCGACAAGGTGATCATTGCGGCCTTCGCCAGCATTGAGGCCGAAAAGGCCCGCCAGCATGCCCCGACCGTCGTGTTGCTGGACGATGCCAACGCGATCAAGCTGCCAGCCTGATCCGCTTTTTCACACGCGCGCACACGCAATGGTTGCTGATTGCCATTGGCGGCATGGTTGACTAGCCTTCCCGGAAAAGAGGTCGGGGAGATTGGTTATGCGGGCATTACTGGCGGCGCTATGCGTGTTTGTGACAGGCGCCGCCGCGCAGGCGCAGGTGCAGGTGCCTCACCCGCCACTGGAAGCCTATGGTGAGCTTGCGATGGTCCGGAGCATGGCGATTTCGCCCGACGGGACAACTGTTGCCTTCGTGTCCCGCGTCGGCGGCAAGGACGTGATCACCACGCTTGATGTCGCGACCAATACGGTCGAGCCGCGGATGGTCATCGACGAGATCGCAACGCGCGATCTCTGGTTCGCTGACAATGACCATGTCGTATTCATCGCGTCGGATGCGACCCACCTCATGGGTTTTCGCGGAGACTTCGAGTATTCGGCGGCCTTTTCGGTGAACATTCGCAAGAATGAGCTCGCCACATTGCTGAAAGATACCAGAGACCTGTTTCCGGCCCAGTCTGGACTTGGGCGCATTGTCGGCAAGTACAAGAAGCCGGGTGATGTTCTTATGCCAGCTTACATGTCGGTGAGTTCCATTTCTTCGCCGCCGCGTATGGATCTGCTCAAGGTGAACCTCGATACCGGACGCGGCAAGGTTTTCAGGAAGGGCACATCCAACACGATCGACTGGTTCGTGGATGAAGCAGGAACGGTTCTCGCGCGCGAAGACTATGACAACAAGCAGGACGTGTATCGCATCTTCACCGAAGTCTCTGGTAAGTCCCGTAAGATCTACGAGACCGACGCTTCGCGGGTCCCGTTTTCACTTCTCGGCATTAAGCCCGACCGATCGGCTCTGATCCTCGTCGACACGTCAGAGGACAATGATGGTTTCGATGCGATCTATGAAATGGATTTCGAGGGCAATGTTTCCGCGCAGGTGCTGGAGCGGGCGGGTGTGGACATCGATGGAATCTATTCCGATCATAACCGGTTTGTCGAAGGCGTGAAATATTCCGGCGCCCTGCCGAGCTATCATTTCTATGATCCCGAGGTTGATGCCGCTGTTCAGTCGCTTGTCGAAACGTTCAGCAACTCGGCTGTGCATATCGTTTCGAACAGCGACGGCTGGAAGCAGATCGTCTATCTAGTCTACAGCAGCGACACGCCCGGCAAATATATCCTGCAAGACCGGGCAACCGGAAAAATCACAGGGCTTGTGATGCAGCGCGACGATATTCCGGCAGAGGCCATCGGTGAAATCGTTGGCGTCAGTTATCCCGCGCGGGACGGGCTGACAATTCCGGCTGTCCTGACATGGCCCGCAGGGGTGCCAGCGGAAGATCGCAAGAACCTGCCGCTCGTTGTAATGCCACATGGCGGGCCCGCCGCCTATGATGCCATCGGGTTTGACTGGATGGCGCAGTATTTTGCCAATCGTGGCTATGTGGTTCTCCAGCCGAATTTCCGGGGGTCTTCCGGGTACGGTGCTGAGTTCCTGCATGCCGGGGATGGCGAGTGGGGCCGCAAGATGCAGGATGATGTGTCAGATGGCGTCTCGATCCTGACCGAAGGTGGTTTTGTCGATCCTGGACGCATCTGCATTGTTGGCGCGAGCTATGGCGGCTATTCCGCCCTCGCGGGCGGTGCCTATACGCCGGACCTTTACAAATGCGTCGTTGCGGTCGCGCCGGTCAGCGACCTGCCGCGCATGATCCGGGACGTCAGCAAACGGCGCGGGCATCGGCATTGGGCGGTCGATTACTGGAAAGAAATCATCGGCGACCCGAAGGCCGAGAAGGTGAAACTGGAAGATATTTCACCCGTCAACAGCGCTGCAACTTTCGCAGCACCTGTCCTGCTCATCCATGGCAAGGACGACACGATTGTTCCGATCAGCCAGAGCGAAGTGATGGAGAAGGCGCTCATCAAGGAAGGCAAGTCCGTGGCGTTCGTAACATTGGATGGCGAGGATCACTGGCTGTCGGATGGCGACACGCGGATCGAAACGCTTCGCGCGATGTCGGACTTTGTCGAGGCGCATATCGGCGCTGACTAGAAACCCGCAGGTTTCGGCAGGCCCTTGCTGGAAATACAGATCGCCTTGAAGCGCTCGCCCATGTCTTTCGGGTCGATCAGGCGCTGGGCGGCGCTGAAGATCACGTCTCCATCGTCCTCGTTTGCTTTTACGAGCTGGTTGAGCCGCGCCTGCGCGCCGAGTCCGAGCAGGAACATGCCCTGCGGCACGGGTCCGGTCACATCGAGACCCGCACTTTCGGCCAGCCGTTTCAGCCGCCCGAAATCCACGTCCACGGTGAGGTCCGTCTCGCCCGGTGCGTGAAGCGGCGAGACCTGCACGCCGTCCTTGAAAGCGCGCAGGGAATCCCCCGGCGCTGCATCGGCCGGACCATAGTCGATGAACAGCGCGTGCACGGGCGCGCCATTCGCCGCCCGCGTCGCAAGTTCGGCGATGAGAATGTCGAGGCCCGTCTGCACTTCCACGCAGGGCGCTGACTTTGCCGCGCCTTCGGGCGCTGCGCGACCGTCAGCTGCGAGGCCGAAGGCCAGCGCGCCGTCTGTATCGAGGCCCACGACACATTCGTGCCATTCCTCCCCGTCGCGCCGGAACTGGCGGGCGGGCAGGCAGTCGAGATATTCGTTGGCGAGGATAATGGTCGGCAGGTCCGGCACTTCGGACGCCTGCTCGGCAAATTGCGGTTCATAAATCGCGAGCCGTTCCACCTGCACGTCGCGCAGGGCCGGGCTCGCTTCTACCAGTACCAGTTGCATCGCATCGGCAAACGGCTTGCCGCCGGCGACGAAGGCCATGCGCAGCGCGTCCTGCATCAGCACGCCGCGACCGGGGCCGATCTCGACCAGGCAGAAGGCGTCTGGCGACCCCATTGCCTGCCATTCATGCACCGCCCAAAGGCCCAGCAATTCGCCGAATACCTGGCTCGTTTCCGGCGCGGTGATGAAGTCGCGTCCAAGGCCGGGGCGCGTCGCATAATAGCCGTCCTGCCGGTCGTGCAAGGCGAGCTGCATATAGGTCGAAACCGGGATCGGGCCGCCGGTTTCGATCAGGCGGATAAGGCGTTCTTTTAGGGTCATGTCAGTCTAGTCGGGTGAGTGCAGGGGCTTTGGTTTGAGGGCATTCCAGACCAGCCACGCGCCGCCGATCCACATCGGTGCCGACAGGATCATGCCCATGGTCAGGCCGAAGGGCAGGTCGCTGGCAAAAGAGTCCGGCAAGCGGAAGTTCTCGACGATGGAGCGGCCCGTGCCATACATCAGCAGGAACAGGCCCGCGATCAGGCCGGGCTTTTTCAATGCACCGAATTTCCAGATCAGCAGCGATGCCACAACCACCGGCAGCAGGCCTTCCAGTACGGCTTCATAGAGCTGGCTCGGATGACGAGCGAATTCGTGGCCCGTATAGACCCATTGCTTCGCAACCCAGTCATAGGCCGACGGCGTCGAGCCGGGGACATAGCCCTCGGGGAAGATCACGCCGAGCGCGCTGTCGGTCTTGCGGCCATAGAGCTCGGCATTGATGAAATTCGCCAACCGCCCGAACATGATCCCGATCGGCGCCACGACGCCGGCAATGTCGCCGAGCGGCAGGAGGTTCAGCTTCCGCCGGCGCGCGATCATCACGATGGCCAGTGTCACGCCGATCAGGCCGCCATGAAACGACATGCCGCCATCCCATATCTTCAGCACGCTCAGCGGGTTCGCCGCGATTACGTCCTGCTGGTAGGGGACCATGTAGAAAAGGACGTAGCCGAACCGTCCGCCGAGGATGATTCCGAGGATGATCCAGAACATGATGTCGTCGAGATCGTCCTTGGTTGCAGGGCTCTTGCCGCCGAACATGGCCGGGCGGTTGATCAGCGCCGTTGCGTACTGCCAGGCCAGCATGATGCCGGCGATATAGGCGAGGGCGTACCAGCGCAGATGAAAGGTGCCGAGGCCGACAAAACCGAAGTCGATCGAGACCAGCGCCGGGCTGAATTCCGGAAAAGGCAGGCCGCCGGCTGCCATGGGCAGGGCGATCAGGGTCAGGAGGTCTGTCATGCGGCGTCTTTTCCCTGTCTGGAACGCGTCCTATCTGTTAGGCAGCTGCCAATCATGGCCCAGCCGCCCCCGCGCGAAGGAGTAGCCTCATGGCGAACACAAATCCACTGCTCGATGACATTGCCGGTCTGATGACTGGCGCGATGGGCGCTGCCCGCGCCGCCGGCGAGGAGGCCAAGACCGCCGCCCAGTCGCGAGTGCGGGCCCTGATCGCCGATATGGACCTGGCCGGACGCGATGAAGTCGAGGCCCTGAAAGCCCTCGCCACAGCCGCGCTTGAGCGCGTCGAATCGCTCGAATCGCGCATCGAAAAACTGGAAGCAGCGGCGAAGCCGAAAAGGGCGAAAGCTGAGGAATAGTCCGTAAAGCCTGCAGAACCGGGTGGACGCGCGTCCGCTCACTTGCTTAGTGGCCCTTGGCCTCCTCGTGCGAATCCTGCACCGTGCACGAGCGACCGAAAGGGGAACCGTATGAGCCTTGATCTCTCCCGCGCTGAGATCGATCTGCCTGATCCGCTTGAGCGGGTCGAAGAAGCCCTCGAAACGGCTGGATGGCAGTACGACCGCGACGAGGACGGCACGATCCAGGCCGTGGCGGAAACCAAGTGGGGCGACATGGGCGCTCTGTTTGCCTATCGCCCTGATCCGTCGGCTATCCATTATTCGATGACGCTTGATGTGAAACCGGTGCCTGCGCGCCGCGCGGCGATTGCCGAACTCATCATGATGGCGAATGAACGCCTCTGGCTCGGCCATTTTGATTACTGGGCCGACGAAGGCGTCATCATTTTCCGCTACACATTCTCGATGCTCGACCGCGATGAAGTCTCGCCGGGCGAAGCGCGCGCCGCGATTGCGGCATCTATCAGCGCGGCGGACCGGTTCGTGCCTGCTTTCAATTTCCTGATCTGGGCTGGCAAGTCACCGCGCGAAGCGATCGAAGCCGTGATGTTCGAAACCCACGGCGAAGCCTGATACTGCCTCCACGGAGAATTGGAGAATGCCTGCACCGACCATTGCCCTGATCGGCGCCGGACGTATGGGCGCTGCCCTCGTGCGAGGCTGGCTGGCCGCCGGGACCAAATCCGAGATCATCATCGTCACACCGAGGCCATCGGATGAAGTGTCGGGCTGGGCCGCAGACGGCAAGGTCACGCTCAATCCGGAATCTGCGCCGGCTGATATCGTGGTCCTGTCGGTGAAACCGCAAGTCTTCGCGACCACCATCGCAGAAACGTCGCCCTTTATCGGGCCAGATACGCTCGTCGTGTCCGTCATGGCCGGGGTCCTGCTCAAGCAATTGGCGGCAAGCTTCGAGTCGACGCGCGTGGTGCGGGCCATGCCGAATACGCCAGGCGCCATCGGGCAGGGCGTTACCGTGATTACCGCGCCGCCGGGCGCTGATCCTGCCGACATCGATTTGGCAACCGAGTTGCTCCTGCCACTGGGTGGCGTGGAAGGCCCGATAGACGAGAAGCTTATCTCGGCGGCTGCGGGCGTATCGGGTTGCGGCCCGGCCTATGTCTTCCTGCTGGCCGAAGTCATGGCGATGGCAGGCGAAGCTGAAGGCCTGCCGGCCGACCTGTCGGCCCGCCTTGCCCGCAAGACGGTCATCGGCGCGGCTGCCCTAATGGAAGCCACCGGAGAGGCCCCGGACGCCCTACGTAAAGCAGTGACTTCACCCAACGGAGTCACCCAGGCCGCCCTTGACATCCTCATGGATGAAGGTGGGATGCCGGTCCTGATGAGAAAGGCCCTGTGCGCCGCTGCCAACCGCGAAAAGGACCTCTCTCGCCAAAAGGACTGACGCAGGAGAGGTCATGGCGCGAACGACAAGTATCATCGAGCAGGGACTGCTCGCCGCGCTCGATCTCGCCGCCACGAAGCCTTGGTCCGAACTCACGCTTGGCGAGATTGCGGCAAAGGCCGGGCTCACCCTCAATGATTTTCATGGCGTCGCAACGCGCGACACGCTGGCCGGTGCGGTCGACGCGCATTTCGACCGGGCCATGTCCGCCGAGGCCATTGCAACAGATGACCTGCCACGCGAACGCCTGTTTGAAGTCATCATGCTGCGCTTCGAGGCGATGGAAGATTATCGCGACGGACTGAAGTCGCTCCTGCGCTATCGTGAAACCCAGCCGTCGATCCTGTTGCGCCTGCCAGCGACTCGCGCTGCGTCGGCGCGCTGGGCGCTCGCGTCCGCGGGTCTAGATGATGACAGCGGCGCACCGCTCGGCCTGAAAGTGCTGGGCATCGCGTTCGTGATCGCCCGCACCGAGCGCGCCTGGCGCAAGGAAACCAGCGGCGACTTCGCGCTGACCATGGCCGCGCTCGACAAGTCGCTGCGCGCGGCCGAGGAGCGCATGGGCTGGGTGTCCCGCTTCACGGGAAAGTCCGCCACGCAACAACAAGAACCAGAACAAGAAAATGATGCACCGGAAAACGGTGCCACAGGGGAGTAGTATATATGGCCCGTCCGGGACTCGACGGTAACCCGCTGGAACTGACGCCAGCGTGGTTCAACAACCTGTTTGAAACCATCGGTATCGATGCCGACGTCAAAGGCCTGACGGCCAAGGCGATTGGCACCGGCCAGATCGGCGAGAATGTCCGCTTCGTGTTTGATTATTCCCGCAAGGGTGACGATGCGCCGGACACGCTGGTCGGCAAGTTTCCGTCTGGGAGCGAGGCCAGTCTCGCGACGGCTGCCATGCTTGGCCATTACTAGCGCGAAGTCATGTTCTACCGCACCTTTCCGAAAGTGGCAGGCAAGATCACCCCGGCGGCTTATTACACAGACTATGACGCGGCGACGAACCGGTTCGCCCTGATCATGGAAGACATGGCGCCCTCGGAACAGGGTGACCAGCTCAAGGGATGCTCGGTCGCCGAAGCCGAGTTGGCCTTGGCTTCGGCAGCGGTCCTGCACGCCGCATATTGGGGAGATGAGAGCCTTGATCAGCATGACTGGCTTCAGGGCTCTGAAACATCGCCGCCACCCGTATTGACGTCAGAACAGGTTGCCGGGCTGTGGACCGGGTTCAAGGCGCGTTATGCGGCGCAGTTGACGACAGACGTGATCGAGGTCGGCGATGCCTATTCGGCTGCGCTGCCGCGCTGGGGCGAAGTGCGGCCTGGCCCGTTCGCGCTGACGCACAATGATTTCCGGCTCGACAACATGCTGTTCGGCAAGCCCGGCGCACCGAAGCCGATTGCCCTGGTGGACTGGCAGACAGCTGCCAAAGGCGCCCCGGCCAATGATGTCGCCTATTTCATCGGGGCCGGGCTGACGCGCGAGGAGCGCCCGAAGCATGAGCAGGCATTGCTGCGTTACTATCATGAGCGCCTCACAGAGGCTGGCATCTCCAGCTACAGTTTCGAAGACCTGTACGATCATTATCGCTGGTATTCCTTCTATGGCATGTCGGTCGCCTTCGGCGCGGCCATGCTCGTGAAGCAGACTGAGCGCGGCGATGAGATGTTCCTCACCATGCTTCGCAGGCATGCCGCGCAGGCGCGCGACAATGATGCGCTGGTCCTTCTGACCTGAACTTTTTTTAATCCAATGTGCAGCGAATTCGGGTGGAATCGGTGATTTGTCCCGGTGCGGGACAGGTTTGCGAACATCCCCCTAACGCGCGGTGCGAAACTCACACGTCCGCTTATGCGTGAGCTTAAATCCGCTCGTGTACACCTGTTGCCAGAGGGTCCGAAGAAGTCGGGTCGTGGCATTACCGAAGCAGATGGTGTGTGGATATGGATACGCAGAACGCAAAACTGACGAGCGTCAAAGGCCCTGACGGGCAGATGCTCACCCTGGCAGACTTGCCATCGCCCGGCATTTCGCGCTGGGTTACGCGCCGCAAGGCAGAAGTCGTCGCAGCCGTTTCAGGTGGCCTGCTGTCGCGCTCAGCCGCGTGCGACCGTTACAACCTGACGGACGAGGAATTCGAAGGCTGGGAAAAGCTGTATTCCCGTCATGGCGTGAAGGGCCTGCGGACAACGCGGCTCCAGAAATACCGCCGCTAAGCTTTCGGTCTCCTGATTATCGAAGCTCCGCCCGTTAAAGACAAATTTACGGGCGGGCGGCTATCACCATGACTGGACTCCGGATAGCCGGGGAATTCAGGAGCGGTTGATGGCAGGCAGATCCAGCAAACTCAATCCCGGCGCGGGGCCCTCACCAAGGGCGCTCGCGCTGGCTGCGTTTGTAATCGCCCTTGGCCTTCTGGCCTGGCGCGGCAGCGCGCTGCTCACCTCCGACAATCCGCTTCCGGCGACAGCGACGCCGCTCGAGGCCTCCTTGATGAACATCATCGAGCCCGTCGCAGGCCCCGGCAATGCCCGCATTAGCGTCAACACGTCGGCGACTGGTGGACGCACCGTGCTCGTCCTGCTCGACGCTGAAGCAGGCGAACAGGCTTCGACCATCGAAAGTCTCGTGACTGCAGCGGCCCGTCTCGATGTCATGGCAGGCGACCTGTTCGTGATGCAGCAAGCTGTGTTTGCGAAAGGTGCGCCCGGGCGTCCCGACGCGGCGGCCTATGGCGAACTGTCCTTCCTCGCATTGCTCGCCGGCCTGCTCGGCTGGCTGGCTTTCGTGCCACGCGCTGAAATGGTCTTCGAAACCGTTGAAGAGGCGCCGCTCCGCGCCCTTGCGGGCGCCCCCGAGCGCACCCTTGCCCCGACTCCCATTCATCCTGTCAGGACGGCGCTGCCACCCAGCGATGCCGTTGAACTGGCCCGCAAGGATCCCGCCCGCGCGGCTGACATCCTGCGCGGATGGATGACCAACAGGACCGACGCAGCATGAGCGCGCTCGCCCTTGTCTCTGCAGGTGAAGGCCTGGCGCGGTCCGCGCGCCTGATGCGCGCCCTTGGGCCTGAGGCCGCTGGCATATGGGCCGAGCTCGACCCACACGAAGCCCGCGCCCTCACTGCCGCCATGGATGCCCTTGGCGACAGTATGGACGGGGAATCGGAAGCGGCGCGCAGTTTTGTCGAAGCGCACCGCCGTCTGCGTCCGGCTGCCGCCACGACCGGGTCAGTCTGGTCGCGCCTGTCGGCGATCGACACGGGAACGCTCGCCGCGCTGTTTGCCAACGAACATCCCCAGACGATCGCCTTTATCCTGTCGCAACTGAGCGGCAACGCCTCCGCGAGACTGCTACGCGCGCTCAATCCCCAGGTGGCGATCGACGCCATGCACCGCCTCCTGCACATCAACCAGGTTCACCCGGCGGCCTGCGCAAGCCTAGAATCGCTCATAGCAAAACGCCTCGACAGCATGGTCGGAGACGGCAACAGCAGTGGCCACGAGCGCGTCGCTCGCATCTTTGACGGTCTCGACAGCCGTTCGGAAAAGGTCTTCCTGGAAGCGCTCGAAAACGCCGAACCCGGCTCGGGCGAAAAAGTCCGCGCCCTCATGTTCACGTTTGACGATCTTGCTCGTCTTGATGCGGCCGGCCTGCAGACGCTGTTGTCGGCAGGTGCACGCGCGACGTTGGTTACCGCCTTGAAAGGCGCCTCCGAAAAAACGGCCGCGGCTTTCTTTGCCAACATGACACGGCGTGCCGGAGAGCTGCTGCGCGAAGAAATATCTGCCCAGGGCGGCACCCGCCGCAGCGAAGTGGACGCGGCGCGCCACGAGCTTGTCTCGCTGGCCCGCAAGCTGATCGAACAGGGCGACATTCGTGTCGGCAACCAGATCGAAGACGAGGACCTGGTGGAATGACGCAGCGCGCTGTCAAATCCTTGCAGCCGTTCGAATTCCGCAGTGATTTCACACTCGCGCCAGAACCCGAGCAACCGGCTCTGCCTACCGAAGGCCAGTTGACGCTGACCGGCCCGGAGCTCGCGCGCCTCCTGTCCGAAGCCCGCTCCGAGGGCCTTGCTGAAGCGGCCCGCCTCGAATCACTGCAGGCTGAAGAGCGGCTCCAGGCCGTGACGCACAGCCTTAACGACGCGCTCACCGACCTGGTGTCGCTCGCGCGGCACCTTGAAGCGGGTGCCTATGAAGGGCTCGATATCGCGGTTGCGCTTGACCTCATCAACGCCACCGCCCAGCGCATTGTCGACGGCCAGGGCGACCTGTTTGCCGAGCGTTAAGGATTTGACACGCACAGTCGCTACACTCTAGGCCTGCGGCAGCATTCAGGATCGATCAGTTCATGCAACCAGCCAACCCCGCCCTGCAAAAGTCACTGATGGACGTGCCTGTGCGTGTGGACATTGTCCTGGGCGAGGTGCGCATGCCGATTGAGGAACTGATGGCGCTGTCTCCCGGTGAGGTGGTCGCACTCGAGCGCCGCACCAATGAAACCATCGATATTTACGTTTCTGACCGCCTGATGGCGCGTGGACGCCTTGTCGTTGCGGACGGCCAGTTGGGTGTCACACTGTCCGAAATCGTCGATGAACGGGCGGCCGCCTAGGCTTTTCCAATAAATTCAGGTGCTTGGCGGTGTGCATCCCGGATGCACAGGTGCCATTCATGAATCTGCTGTCATATTAGTTAAATCCTAACGTCAAAAAGGAAGTTGTTAACCTTTTCGAGTGTTAACTGATCTTCGAAATGAACCGACTTGTCACGTGGTGAGGGCTGCGCGGGAAGGTCCAGATGTTTACGAGGATGCCGCCCACATGCGCATGAAGATGTTTGCAGCCGAGTCCTTCGAGGCCGCCAAGGCGATGATATTCGCCGAAATGGGCTCAGATGCTGTTATCCTTTCAGAACGTGAGATTGATGGCGGCGTGGAAGTGCGCGCGGCCACCGACAAGATGGGCGGAGGCATGGTGCCGAACGAGCCCCTGTTCCTGCGTGAGGCCCGCGGCAACAATCATGGTCGCGGCATCGAAAACCCTCTCTTCAGCCGGGTGCGCGACGCGCTGCTCTGGCATGGCGCTCCGCAGCGATTCGCTGACCGCGTCGCCGCTGAGAGCGCTGGCCGCTCCGGCATCCAGCATACCGACCCGGAAGATGCGATCGCCGAAGGCGTCTCGCGCCTCGTCGCCTGCGATCCGATTCTTCCACGCCTCGATCGCGACATCGTTCTCGTTGGCCCGCCAGGGCATGGCCGCACGGCAACGGCTGCAAAGCTGACCCGTCGCGCCGCAGTTGCGCGTGCTGAAATCATGCCCGTCGCCGCCGATCTTGACGGCACGGCTGGCGGACACCAGCTCGCCGCGTATCTCGAACTCGAGCAAGACCAGATCCGCGTTGCCCGGACGCCGGAGGATTTGTTCGGTACGCTGAGAGCACTGCGCAGTGAAAACCGCCGCTGCGTTATCGACCTGCCCGCCATCAACCCGTTTGACGATGATGACATGGCCAGCCTGCAGGACCTGATCGCCGTGATCCGTGCTGAGCCTGTGCTCGTCATGTCGGCCGAAGGGCATCCCGAAGACCAGGCCGAAGCCGCCAAGTCTTTTGCGCGGGCCGGCGTCAAACGCGCCATTCTGACCAAGCTGGACGTTGTCCGGCGTCGTGGCGGTGCGATTGCCGCGCTGTCTTCCGCCGGCATCGCCTTCTCGCATCTGGCCGTGACACCGTTCATCGGTGGCGGCCTCGTTCCGGCCGCGCCGTCGCGCTTGGCTGCCCTGTTAATGGAAGACGCCCCCGGCGATGTTATCGCCATGAAAGGAGCCGCGTAGCCCTATGAGTTTCATGCTTCGAAAATCTCAGGATCGTCCGCAAGCGCGTCCAACACCGCGCGTCGCCCCTGCTTCGGTCATCGCTGTTGCCAGTGGCAAGGGCGGGGTCGGAAAAACCTTCATGGCGATCACGCTCGCCAGTGCCTTTGCCCAGGCTGGCAAACGGACCTTGCTGGTCGATGGTGATCTTGGCCTCGCCAATGTCGACGTTCAGCTCGGCATTGCTCCGGAGACGGATCTCGCGGCCGTTGTGGCGGGCTGGGTCGAGCTTGACGACGCAGTGACGCCTGTTGATGGCGGCGCAGGCGGTGGCGGCTTTGACGTGCTTCCCGGACGCTCCGGTTCCGGTGCGCTCGCGGAATTGCCACCTGAAGAAGTCGCGCGTCTCGCTGCGGGACTTTCCGCGCTTGCGCTGCAATATGACCAGGTCGTGCTCGACCTTGGTGCCGGTATCGAAGCCAATTGCATGCGGCTGGCCCGTGCGGCCGACAAGGCATTGATGGTGATCACCGACGAACCGACGTCGATGACCGACGCCTATGCCTTCATCAAGGTCTTGCGCGGATACGCACCCAACGTTGAACCCGTGATTTGTATCAACCAGGCGGATACGCGCGCTGCAGGCCAGCGCACGTATGAAGCAATTGCGCGCGCCTGCCAGACTTTCCTCGGATTTCGTCCACACCTTGCCGGCATCGTCATGCGCGATCCGAAGGTGCGGGATGCCATCCGGTGTCAGAAGACGCTGATCTCCACAGACCAGCAAGCACAGCCGATCCAGGACGTGATCGCCATCTCTCAGATGCTGACAGGCAATGCCCACGCGGCAGAGCTTGGCTATTAATCAGTGTGAATAAATTGGAATAATTTGAGGCAGTGCCTACTCGCCGTTAACCTTAGTTAAAGAAACAGCCTGTAGGATTCACAAGGTTAAACAAAGCGACTAGGTTGGTCGCAAGAATGATTCGGGAGACGAGCCATGCGCGTCCTATTGATTGAAGACGATAGCGCTGTAGCGCGTTCCATCGAACTGATGCTGAAAGCCGCTGGCTTCAACATCTATACAACCGATCTCGGTGAAGAAGGCGTCGATCTCGGCAAGGTCTACGAGTACGACATGATCGTGCTCGACCTGTCATTGCCAGACATCTCCGGTTATGAAGTTCTCAAGCAGCTGCGCATGGGCCGTGTGAACACGCCTGTGATGATCCTGTCGGGCAACCCTGACATCGAAGCCAAGGTGAAAACACTGGGCTACGGCGCTGATGACTATCTCACCAAGCCATTCAACAAGGACGAACTGATCGCCCGTATTACGGCCATCGTCCGTCGTTCCAAGGGTCACGCGGAAAGCGTGATCCGTACCGGTGATATCCTGGTCAATCTCGATGCCAAGACGGTCGAAGTCGAGGACGAACGCGTCCACCTGACCGGCAAGGAATACCAGATGTTCGAGCTGCTGAGCCTGCGCAAGGGCACAACGCTCACCAAGGAAATGTTCCTGAACCATCTCTATGGCGGCATGGACGAACCTGAACTGAAGATCATCGACGTGTTTATCTGCAAGTTGCGCAAGAAACTGCAGCAGGCTTGCGGAAACCATTATATCGAAACGGTCTGGGGCCGTGGCTACGTGCTGCGTGATCCGCGCCCGAGCTCGAAAACGGCCGAGATCGAAGAAGCTGCTTAAAGCCCGGCGATTGACTGAATTCTAAAAAACCCGGCCTCAAGGCCGGGTTTTTTTGTGCCCGGCCCAGAGGTTTGATCTGGAACACATGAAAAGATTTCAAATTGCAGGTAAAGGCACCCAGTGTCTCGCAATATGAAATCGTCGCCATTACCTGCTCCCGGAGTTGGCGATTTTACAGACTGGGTAAGGATATGACGATCATCAAGCTTGGTGCCCTCTTCATTGCCGCGCTCGCGCTTGGCGGCTGCGTTACGCTGGTGCGCGGAGATGCTCCGGTCCTGGATCTGTCCCAACACGCCTATATCGCCGGGTTTGCGCCGGACGTGCGCATGTCCGGCTCGGACAATGCGGAATTCCTGGCGCGCACGGGGAGCACGATAGAGCGCCTGCAAGCCCGTCCCGGTGATGATGCCATCGACATTCTCGCGCTGTCGGGCGGCGGTGCCGGTGGCGCATTCGGTGCCGGCGCCATCGTCGGCCTGACCTATTCGGGCAAGCGGCCCGAGTTCGAAATCGTGACGGGTGTCAGCACGGGCGCCCTGATCGCGCCTTTCGCCTTTCTCGGTCCGGAATGGGACGACGAACTGACCGACGCCTATACAGGCGGCATGAGTGCCGGCATCATCGGCCGACCCGGTATCGGCACCATGTTCCGGGCCGGGGTGTTCGACGACGCATCACTGCGCAATCTTATCGATCATTTCGTCACCAGGGAACTTGTCGATGCCGTCGCGAAGGAAGCGACAGACGGGCGCATGCTGCTTGTCGCAACGACCAATCTTGATAGCGAGGAGACGGTGATCTGGGACCTTGGTGCCATCGCCCGTCGCGGCGGCGAACCGGCGCGAAAACTGTTCGTGAATGTGCTCGTCGCATCGTCCAGCGTGCCGGGGGTTTTCCCGCCGGTCATGTTCGATGTCGACGCGGCCAGCGGCACCTATCAGGAAATGCACGTGGACGGCGGCACGACGGTGCCTTTCTTTATCGCGCCTCATGCGGCTTTCGTTACCGATGAAAAAGTGGCCGCGCTGAAGGATGTGAACATCTACGTCATTATTAATGGCCAGCTCGGAACCCTGCCGCGGGCGACGCCGGTGAGTACGGTTCCGATTACGATGCGGGGCTTTTCCGTGGTGCTCATGCACATGGCGCGTACCGAATTGGCGCTGACCGCGTCCTTTGCATCGCAGCACGGCATGAAACTCAAATTTGCGAGTATTCCGGTGGCGATGCGCTTTGCCGGATCGCTCGATTTTGAAACCGCGAGCATGCGCAACCTGTTCAGTTTTGCGCAGGCCTGCGCGGCCAACGACCTTCTGTGGCTCGACGTCAAGGACGCGCTCGCCCAGGCCAGCGGAATGGACAGTTCCGGAACAGATTGCGGTAATGGCGCCTTGCCCCTGGAGCCAGCGTCTCAGATGGCGACGGAATAGCCGTCAGACGACGCGCACACCGGCTTTGGCAGCTTCCATGCGTCCGACCACAGCAGCGCCGGCGTGTCCGTGACTTGCGAATACGCCGAGCACCCGTTCAACCGCCTCGGGGGCACACGACACCAGCAGCCCACCGCTTGTCTGCGGATCGCAGAGCATGTCGAGTTCAGCGTCGGACAGCGCCCGCTCGAGACTGACAGACTCTTTCACCGAGTCCCAGTTGCGGCCCGAAGCGCCGGTTTTGACTCCCGCCTCGGCCAGGCGCCGCGCGCCTGCGAACACGGGCACCCGTCCCGCTTCAATCACACCGCCCACGCCGGCGCCTCGACACATCTCCGACAGGTGTCCGAGCAAGCCGAACCCCGTCACATCCGTCGCCGCGTGCACGCCTTCCATACCTGCCAGATCGCTGCCTGGCGTGTTGAGGCGCGTGGTCGAGGCGATCATCTCGGCATAGTCGGAATCCTCGATGATCCCGCGCTTCAGCGCTGCGCTGTAGATGCCAACACCGAGTGGTTTACCCAGGACCAAGACGTCACCAGCCTTCGCGCCGGAGTTGAGCAGCAGCTTGTCCGGGTGGACCAGACCCATCGCGACAAGACCGTAGATCGGCTCAGCGGCATCTATTGAATGTCCGCCTGCAATCGGTGCGCCTGCCGCTTCCGCTACAGATTGCCCGCCTGCGAGGATGGCCCGGATTGTCTCGTTCGAAATCTTGCCAATCGGCATGCCGACAATGGCCAGCGAGAAGATGGGTGTCGCCCCCATTGCAAACACGTCCGACAGGGCATTCGTCGCGGCGATGCGGCCGAAAGTGTGCGGGTCATCAACAATCGGCGTGAAGAAATCCGTCGTCGCCACCAGCGCCGTTGTATCATTCACGCGGTAGACTGCAGCGTCATCACTGGTCGCCGCATCGACAATCAGGTTTGCGCTTCCCAGCGCCAAAGGCATCTCGCTCAAGATGTCGGCCAGCACGTTGGGTGCGAGCTTGCAGCCGCATCCGCCACCATGGGCGAGGGAGGTCAGCGGCGGCTCTGTCTTCGTATGGGGCATGATGTGTCCTTGTCTGCCTGACGGGCTTAGCGCGCCCCCCTCTGGCGAGGCAATGAAAACCTGCTAAGCGTGCATGCAATGCCCTACCTTGAGACCGTTATTGACCTTGGCCCCGAAACCCTGTCGCGCTTCGATGCCATCATCGACGTGCGCTCGCCCGCAGAATTCGCGGACGACCACATGCCGGGTGCGATCAACCTGCCCGTACTGAGCAATGCCGAACGGGCGGTAGTCGGCACGATCTACAAGCAGGAGAGCCCGTTTCGGGCCAATCGGGTCGGCGGAGCCATCGTCGCACGAAACATTGCCGGCCATCTCGAAACCGCACTGGCCGATATGCCGCGTGGGTGGCGACCGCTGGTGTATTGCTGGCGCGGTGGCATGCGGTCGAACGCGATGGCGACGATCCTGTCATCGGTGGGCTGGCCGGTCGGTCTGGTCAAAGGCGGTTACAAGACCTGGCGGCGCGAAGTGGTTCAGGGGCTCGACTTGGACACGGCCCCCTTGCCCATTGTACTGATCGACGGTCCGACAGGCAGCGCCAAGACCGCCATCCTGCACGCGATCGCGGAGCAAGGTGGGCAGGTGATCGACCTTGAAGGCCTTGCCAATCATCGCGGCTCGGCCTTTGGCGGATTTGATAACCTGCCACAGCCGGCCCAGCGCCTGTTCGAGACCCAGATATGGGACCAGCTGCGCCAGTTTGACCTGTCGCGTTCGGTCTATGTCGAGGCCGAATCCGCGCGTGTGGGCGTTCGTCGTGTGCCCCGCCGACTGTGGCACGAGATGCTGGCTGCGCCGCGCATTGAGATCCACGTGCCCGCGTCGGTTCGCAGCGCGTTCCTCGTGTCGGCCTATGGCGACGCCGTCAGTGATCGCGACAGTGTTGCCCGGTCGCTGGACCTGCTCAAGCCGTTCCATTCGAAAGAGACGCTGGCCGAGTGGCAGGCGCTGGCAGATGCGGGCGACCACCGCAAACTCGCCGAGGTCCTGATGCTGGAACACTACGACCCGCTGTATGCGCGCAGCCGCAAGCGGCGCGAGGATAAGCCGGTTCTGGTGGTCCCGCTTGAAGGATTGTTGCCGGGTGACATTACCGGCGCCGCGAAAGCCATTCTCGAAAGGGCCTAGCGCCCGCGCGCCTGGTCCGTGCCCATCCGTGCGAGTTCGTCGGCGCGCTCGTTACCGGGGTCGCCGTCGTGTCCCTTGACCCATTTCCAAGTGATGTCATGGCGCTGGCAGGCTTCGTCGAGTGCCTGCCACAGGTCCTGATTCTTGACCGGCTTCTTGGCGGCGGTCTTCCAGCCGTTGCGCTTCCAGCCCTTGATCCATTTGGTCAGGCCATCCTTCACATAGGTGGAGTCGACATGGAGCGTGATTTTCGATGGCTGCTTGATTGCGTTGAGGGCCTCGATGGCCGCCATCATTTCCATGCGGTTATTGGTCGTCTGCTTGTCGCCGCCGAACAATTCCTTGCGATTGTCACCCGCGATGAGGAGCGCGCCCCAGCCGCCGGGCCCGGGATTGCCGCTGCAGGCGCCATCCGTCCAGATTTCGATCAGATCAGTCATGGGTGTCAGGTGATAGGCTTCGCTGGATGCGTCAAGACAGGTCAGAATACGCTGATGTCGACATCGCGCAGCTGCTCGGCAGGACGAACGATCGCATAGAACAGGAATCCACAACCGATGCCGGCCAGCGCGCCGACACTTGCCCCGGCCAGGAGCGCGCCCAGACACATCGCCAATCCGCCGCCCATGAAGCTAAAAAAGCCGGTTGTGACACCAACCAGAATGGCACCCCAAATCGCTCCCCAGCGCAGATAGGGGCGGCGCGCCGCGATTCCGCGATGCGGCATACGTCCGATCGACAGGCCAAGCGCCGCCCAGGCCGCCGGCACCGTGATCAGGAAGAGGAAGAAGTTCATGGCCGACAATTGCAGGCCCGTCATAACGCCGCCCGCAAAACTGGAATCAAACACGCTGACCCGGTCAAATCCGATGAAACTTTGTACCAGAAAAAAGAGCGCAAGACCGATCCCGCCGATCAGGGAGACGCCAAGGCAGGCGGCGAGCGCGCTCAGGAACAGGGCGAGCTTGATCCGCTTGATATGCGTCCGCCGCACGGGATCTGCATAGGCGGGTGTCATCGGGGCTGTGGGCTCTTGTGTCATGCTCGGCCCTGCTTCGCTCTTAGGCACCATATCCGGCGGCGCTGGTCACCTTGCGATGAAAGGCGAGGCGTCCGGCATATTCGAGGGGATTCTTGGGCTTTACGAGAGCGCTTTCGGGCGTGTCGGTCCAGTCGACGAGGCGGGTGAGGAAAAAGCGGAGGGCCGCGCCACGCGCCAGAACGGGCAGGGCGTCGCGTTCGGCGGTTTCCAGTGGACGCACGCTTTCATAACCGGCGATGAGGGCCGCGCCTTTGGAGAAATTGTATTGCAGGCCGGAGGAGTCGGTCGCCATGCCGTCCTCGAAGGCCCAGGCATTGAGGCAGACGGCGATGTCGTAGACGAGCGCGTCCGTGCAGGCGAAATAGAAGTCGATAGCACCCGAAAATTCGTCGCCCAGAAAGAAGGCATTGTCCGGGAACAGGTCCGCATGGATGGTCCCGCGGGGGAGCGGAAGGGCGTCAGGATCCGCCTGCGCGATATCTTCAAGGTCCGCGGCGATGAGCGCGGCCAGCCCGTCCTGCAACGCGTCTGCGCCCGCCTCACGGCCCGTCCAGAGGCGCGGCCATGATGCCGGACCCAGCGCATTTTCGCGCGTCATCGGGAAGTCGGAGAGGGCCAGGTGCATTCGGCCGAGGCCTTCGCCTAGACCGCGGCACTGGACGATATTGGGGCGACGGGGTGACAAGCCCTCAAGAAAGGAAATGATGACCGCCGGTCGGCCTTCCAGCATGCGCAGGGCGGTGGCGTCCTTGCCCATGATCGGCTCGGGGCAGGGATAGCCCTTGGCGGCCAAGTGCTGTTTCAGGCCGATGAAATAGGGCAGGTCGTCTGCCTTCACCCGCTTCTCGAACAGGGTCAGGATGTAGCGGCCCGTCGTAGTCTCGAGGTAATAGTTCGAGTTCTCCACGCCCTCGGCAATGCCCTTGAACGCCAGGGGCTTGCCGAGATCGTACTCTGCGAGGAACGCAGCCAGCGCCTCGTCGGAAACCTGCGTATAAACAGCCATGAGGCCGGATTAGCTGGCCTTGGCGAGCATGTCACGCACCAAGGTCTTGCCGGCCAGCAGGTAGTGAAGCGCTGCCCATGCATAGCCGCAGCTGAAGATCAGGATGGACCACTGCAGGCCTTTGGCGTTGGCGCTGGAGCAGGCGGCCAGTTCTTCGGCGTTCAGTTCCGCAACCGCCTTGCACGCATCCAGCGTCAGGCCGAGATCCGCCCCGGACAGGGCGACCGTCTTGAGGAAAGACGACAGGATGCCGATGACGGGGGGGCCGAGGCCATAGCCGAGCAGGTTGACCACGAACAGCGTGATCGCCACGGATGTCGCGCGCATCCGGCTGTCGACGACACCGCCGGCAACGGCGTACATCGGGCCGAGGTAGAAATAGTGGATCATTGCGGCGATCATCAGCGGCGGCATGGCCACCCACAGGCTGTCGACCGAGTAGCCGATCAGGTAGAATGGCACCGCGAACAACATGCCCAGCGCAGGAATCCACGACAATGCCGTCGGGTGACGCTTGGCCACCTTGTCGGCCAGGAAGCCGGAGGTGAACACGCCGACGGCCGCCATCAGTCCGAGAATAATGCCGAACAACAGGGCCGCCTGTTGAATTGTCAGGCCGTGCGTTCGGATCAGGAAGGATGTGGTGAACTGGCCGACACCATAGCCGACAAAGGAGGCGATCGTCGCACCGATCGTGATGTGCCAATAGGTGGGCTTGCTCAGAAGAACTTTGAAAGCCTCAGTAAAACCTGCCATCGCCATGCCTTGCAGGGCGACCGGATCGGAATGGCCGCGCGCCGGTTCCTTGACCGCCAGTTTGACGACCAGGGCAATCAGCAAGCCGGGAAGGCCGACCATGACAAAGGCGATGCGCCAGCCTTCGATCTGGCTCCAGTCCACGGCGTTGACCGCGAAGGTCCAGCCCCATGCGCGGAACAGTGCCTCGGCATTGTCGCCGGTGATATTGCCCGCAATGAAGCCACCAAAGATCGCGGCGAACATGCCACCGAGTGGCACGCCAAGCGCATAGATGGATACGGCAGTGGAGCGGTTGCGAGGATCATAATAGTCAGCGATCAGGGAATTGGCGGGCGGTGTGCAGCCGGCTTCACCAATGCTGACACCGACACGGAACAGGAACAGCATTAGGAACGAAGTCGCAAAGCCACAGAGCGCCGTCATCAGGCTCCAAAGGAACACGGCGCCTGCAATGATCCAGACGCGATTGTGGCGCTCGGAGAAACGCGCAATCGGAATGCCGAGGAACGTGTAGAGGACGGCGAAGGCCGGGCCGCCCAGAAGGCCCATCTGCCAGTCTTCAAGGCCGAACGATGCCTTGATCGGCTCGGTCAGAATATTGATGATCGTACGGTCGATGAAGTTGAAAACATAGACGATCAGCAGCGCGCCAAGAACGAAGGAGCGATAGCCCTTTGTGCCATAGCCGGAATTGGGCGCGACGATGTTTGCGGCGGGGGGCGAATGGCTCATTCAGGGTCACTCTCTCATACGATTTGGTTCGACGTCCGGAGGTCTTCAGGACGTGGCTTGTGTTGGATTGTACCGGTCGCGCATGTAGGTCCGGCTCGCCATGTAGTAACAACCTGCAGCGGCGAAGAACACGAGGACCGTGGCGGCCATGGACTGGCGTAGGCCATCACCATAGGCCTTGCACAGGGCGGGGCCAGCCTCGCCGAGTTCGAGCACCTTGGCGCCACACAGTTTCGGATCGAAGGTTGCCGCAAGATCGCCGTAACCAGACAGGCCGATTTCGCGTGCCATGAAGAAGTCGCTCATGGCACCCACAAAGAGGGGGCCGATGCCGTTACCGATCAGGCTGATGATCAGCAGAAGGACAGCGATAGTCGTTGCGCGCGAACGCGGGCTGACAATGCCGGTGCCGACAGAGTATTGCGCGCCGAGATAAGCATAGTGGCCAACGGCGGCGATTGCCCAGAGCACGAAGACTATGGTGAGTGACGAGCTGAAGAAGGCAAGAATATAGGCCGGGATGGCGAGCAGCAGTCCCACTGCCGGCAGCCAGGCCACAACAGCTGGAAACCGACCGGAGAGTTTCTCCGACATGAAGCCGCCGATGAACGTCCCAAAGGCCGCGAAGGCCGCAAGCGGTGCGCCGTACATGATGGCGGCTTCGCGCACGTCGATCCCGTGCACACGCTGGAGGAAGGGGGCCTGGAAGCTGATCAGGCCATACCCGACGAATGCAACCAGCGCGGCGCCCATGCCAAGCCACCAAAAGGTTGGCTTGACCCCGAATTCCTTGAACGCTTCGAAGAAGGGTGACTTGCGGGTCGGATCAGCGTCTGGCGGATCGGAATAGCCGCGTGGGGGTTCCTTGATGGTGAGCCAGAGGACCAGCGCGATGATGGCACCCGGTGCGCCGATGACGACAAAGGCGATGCGCCAGCCTTCGACCGTGGTCCAGTCCATGCCCGAGAACAGGAATCCGAGACCGATGGAATCGATCCATGCGCCAAAGTCTGCGCCCTGGATCGACGCAATCGTGCCGCCGAACAGCTGGGCCAGAACGCCGCCGAGCGTCACGCCCATGGAATAGATGCCGATGGCATTGGCGCGGCTTTTGGGTGGGTAATAGTCGGTGATGATGGAGTTGGCGGGCGGCGTGCAGCCAGCCTCGCCAATCGCAACACCGACCCGGAATATGAGGAGCCAGACAAAGGCCGTCGCCATGCCGCAAAGGGCGGTCATGATCGACCAGATGATAACGCAGACGGCGATCACCATCACGCGGTTGCTGCGGTCAGCCCACATCGCGATCGGGATGCCCATCAGGGCGTAGAACAGGGCAAATGGCGGACCCGACAGGAGGCCCCATTGGGTGTCAGTCAGGCTGAATGAGTTGATGATCGGCTGGGCAACGACGGAAATGAGCGTACGGTCGATGAAGTTCAGCGTGTAGATCAGCATGAGCGCGATCAATACGTACGAACGGTAGCCCTTGGTCCCAAAACCAGTGATTTGTCCGTTCGCAACGGTGTTACCCGCAGTGGTGTCGGTCATGCGCTGTCAGCCTCCCTGAAAGTGTCGCACTCTGACGGCGCGTTTTCGATTTCGACACGGTAGCGGCCTGCCGACCATCCGCAAGTCTTATCGCAACGTAACCATCAGATCAGGCCCGCCGTCCGGAAGCTCGTCACACCGCCGGTTCCGGCGATCAGATGGTCGTGAACCGTGATCTCCAAAGGGTCGAGTACATTGATGATCTCGCGGGTCATGTCGATATCTGCGCGCGAGGGCGTCGTGTCGCCGGAGGGATGATTGTGGACCAGGATCAGGCTGGATGCCTGGAGCTCAAGGGCGCGCCGAGCGATCTCGCGCGGATAGACAGGCGCATGGTCAACCGTGCCGTGCCCCAGCACTTCGTCAGCGATGAGTTGGTTCTTGCGGTCGAGGAACAAGACCCGGAACTGTTCCCGGCCTTCATGCTGCAATTCCGTGCGGACATAGGACATGAGCGCCGACCAGGATGAGATGGCGGGGCGTTTCCTTATCTCCTCACGGGATGCGCGCGACTGCAATTCGGCAATTGCCTTGAGATAGGCGGCGACCGTTTCACCGATGCCGTCGACTTTCACGAGATCAGCTGATGGCGCGGCCAGCACGCCCGACAGGCTGCCGAACCGTGTCATCAGCGCTTTGGCGATGGGCTTGACGTCTCGGCGGGGAATGAAGGCCATGAGGATGACTTCCATCACCTCATAATCTTCCAGCGCGCCGGCGCCGCGTTTGAGCAATTTGCCTCGCAGGCGTTCGCGATGGCCTTGCCAATGGGGTTTGGGATCCGGCTGGCTGTCGCCCCCCGGCATGGCCTATTGCTTGACCGTGTGGGGTGTGTGCAGGCCCTTGGGCGACTGGGTGAATATCTCGAACCCGGTCTCCGTCACGCCAATCGAGTGCTCGAACTGGGCCGACAATTGACGGTCCCGTGTCACGGCAGTCCAGCCATCCGGCAGGATGGCCGCATCCTTGCGGCCGATATTCAGCATCGGTTCGACGGTGAAGAACATGCCGGGCTTCAGTTCCGGGCCCGTGCCATAGGCGGACGAATGAACAACATTCGGCTCGTCATGGAAAAGGCGGCCCAGGCCGTGCCCGCAGAAATCCTCAACGACCGACATCCGGTTGAGATGGGCGATTTCGGAGATGGCACCCCCAATGTCGCCGAAACGCGCGCCGGGCTTCACGGCGTTGATGCCAGCCATCATGGCTTCGTAGGTAACGTCCATCAGGCGTTCGGCTTTCCGCTTCACACCGCCGGCGGTATACATGCGCGAATGGTCACCATGCCAGCCATCGAGAATGCAGGTCACATCGATATTGGCGATGTCGCCTTCCTTCAGCGGTTTCGCGCCAGGAATGCCGTGGCAGATCACATGGTTCACAGAGATGCAGGAGGCGTGGCGGTAGCCGCGATAGCCGATCGTTGCCGACTCGGCGCCGTGATCGAGGACGAACTCGCGCACGAGATCGTCGAGATGCTTCGTGGTGACGCCCGGTTTGACCTCGCCGACCAGCATATCGAGGCATTCGGCCACCAGACGCCCCGCCTTGCGCATGCCTTCAAAACCTTCCGCATCGTGGATGCGGATTTCGCCAGTGCGCATGGGCAGGAGAGCTGTTGTATCGTTCATGGATCGTGCTTTCAGATATCTGTTTCCTTATGTGGCAGATTGTGACCGAAATTTCCACCTTTCATGGCGGTTTCAGTCTGATCGCGGTCAAATCAGAGAAGCCTTACCCGAGGTTTGGCTTGCAGGCGGGCGTCATCTCACTAACCATACGCGCAAAATCAGTGCGGGAGAGAAAGTCATGACCTTGGCAACACGTTTTGTATCGGCTGCGCTCAGCCTCGGTTTTGCCGGGCTTCTCAGTCTCGGGGCCTGTACCAGCGCACCGGCGGTCGAGCCCGCCAGCGCATCATCCCTGACCGCACCCAGCGGTTTCACACCGGAAGGAATCGCTGCGCTGGAAGCCGCGATGGCGAATGAAGTTACGCTTGGCCATGTCAAAGGCATTGCCACGCGCCTTGTGCAGCATGGTGAAATCGTCAGCGATATGCAGGCGGGCGTGCGCCGCGTCGAGGACAGTGCACCCATCGCCGAGGACACGATCTATCGCATCTATTCCATGTCGAAGCCGATTACCGGCGTCGCGCTGTTGATGCTGTACGAGGAAGGCGCGTTCACGCTGGACGATCCCGTGACGAAGTTCGTGCCTGAATTCACCAACCTGAAAGTGATGACCGGTGTCGACGACGCGGGCGCGCCGCTCCTGACCGATCCGGACCATATTCCCACGATGCGGGAAGTGATGACGCATACCGCCGGATTTGCCTATGGCCTGTTCGGAGACGACGTGGCGAACAGCATGTTCCGGGACCAGGCGATCATGCAGTCACCGGATCTCGATACGTTCATCGACAAGGTGGCGGACGTGCCGCTGCTGTTCCAGCCTGGAACAAAATGGTCCTACAGCGCATCGGTCGATGTGCAGGGCTATGTCATCCAGAGAATCTCGGGCATGCGGTTCGGCGAGTTCCTCGACACGCGCCTGCTTTCACCGCTCGGCATGACGGATACGGGCTTTTACGTCCCGGCCGACGACCTTGACCGCTTCAGCGATGCCTTCGGCTATGTTCCGGACAAACCTGAACTCGGTCTCGTGAAATATGACCGGCCGACGGTGCAGTTCCGCAAGGAAACGATCGGGATGGAGTCCGGCGGCGGCGGCCTCGTCGGCACGATGGATGACTATACGCGGTTCTGCCAGATGCTGCTGAACGGCGGTGAACTGGACGGCGTGCGTATTCTGAAGCCCGAGACGGTGGATCTGATGCGCACCAATATGTTGCCAGACGGTGCCAAGCTGTTCTCCGATGGTGCCCAGCAAAACCTCAAGACCGATGGTCTCGGGTTTGGGCTCAATGTCGGTTTGGTCCTCGACCCTGAAGCATCTGAGATGGCGCAAGGCGCCGGTTCATATTTCTGGGGCGGGGCAGCAGGCACATGGTTCTGGATCGACCCGGAGAACGATCTTTTCTTCATCGGAATGATCCAGCGCTTTAGCTGGAACGGGCCGGAAGTGGATTTTCGCCGGAATTCAGCGAGCCTGGTTTATGACGCGCTTGCGGAATAGACTGCTCTGCGCGATGGGAGTGAGATGACCCTGCCTTCACCCACTGCTGCCGTACTGCTGATCGGCGATGAACTCCTGTCCGGGCGCACCCGGGATATCAACTTGCAGCAGATCGCGAAGTATCTCGCGCCTTTGGGCATCCAGGTGCATGAATCGCGCACCGTGTCTGATGTTCAGGCAAGCATCGTGAAGGCCGTGAACGAGCTGCGCGCGGCCTATACTTACGTCTTCACGACCGGCGGCATTGGCCCGACGCATGATGACATCACGGCGGACGCGATTGCAGCGGCCTTTGGCGTCGGGATCGGCGAACATCCCGAAGTCATCGCCATGCTGGCAGAGCGCTATGCCGAGATGAAGACCGAGTTCACGCCCGCGCGGCGCCGCATGGCGCGTGTTCCGCATGGCGCAAGCCTGGTGGCCAATCCTGTGTCCGGCGCACCCGGCTTCCAGATGGAGAATGTCTTCACGCTGGCCGGTGTGCCGCAGGTGGCCCGGGCCATGCTGGAAGATATCGGCCCGCGCCTGCGCACCGGCGCGGTCGTGCACAAGGTCACGATCCGGGGGCTTGGCCTGCGCGAAGGCGATATCGCCGAGCCGCTCGGCGCACTGGCGAAGGAAATTCCGGAAGTGGCCTTCGGCTCCTATCCCTGGTTCCGGTCTGTTGGCGACAATGGTGTTCATCTCGTCGCAAGCACGATCCGTGAAGACCTGATTTCTGAGGTGACGCAGCGCCTTGAGGACATCATCGCGGCTACGGGGGTCAAGCCCGAACGCATCCTGGAGGACACCAAGTGACGGCTTTCCTGACGCGAACGCCTGTCATCTGGGGCCTGTTGATCGCCACGATCCTGATCGGAGCCGGGTTCGGCCTGTTCAATGAAGCGGTCGGGGGCACCTATCTCGATACGATTACCAATGGAGAACACAGCCGTTCGCTGGTCGCGAGCCTGAGCGAGGCGCAAAGATCGGCGCACTTGTGGGTGACCGTATTTCTCGATACCGCCTATCCGCTGGCCTATGGCGGATTCTTCGCCGCAATGGCGCTGCGCTTCTTCGGCAAGTACGGACGGATCGCGGCACTGCCTGCGCTGACGACGGCGATAGTCGACCTGACCGAGAACACGGTCCAGGCGCTTGCATTGTCTGGCGCCGCTGATGCACTCGACGCGAAGGACTGGTTGACCCCGCTGAAGTTCGGCCTGTTTTTTCTGGCTGCGGCCATCGCCCTCATCGCGCTGGTCATTGCCGTCGTGAATATTTTCCGCAAACGGAAGGCCTGACGGGTCACCGCTGCACACACAAAACGAAGTCTGGAAGGAATGCCTGCATGGCCGAGAATATCATCACTGTTGAACGCGACGAAGCGGTTGCGATTGTCACCCTGAACCGGCCCGACGCGCTGAATGCGCTGAGCCGGGCCCTGCGCGCAGAAATCTCGCGCACGTTCACGGCGCTGGCGGCGGATAAGGACATTCGCGCGGTTGTCCTGACCGGCGCGGGCCGGGCCTTCACGGCGGGTGTCGACCTCAAGGAAGCTGGCGAGACGGGCTTTGCCCTTGGCGCTGACGGCGGCGAGATCGATATCGCCAAGGCGATCAATGCCTATCCGTGGCCGGTCATTGGCGCGATCAACGGATTTGCGATCACCGGCGGCTTCGAGCTGGCCCTGATGTGCGATGTGCTTCTGGCGTCCGAGAACGCCAAATTCGCCGACACGCATGCCCGCGTCGGGATCATGCCTGGCTGGGGCCTGTCGCAGAAACTCTCGCGCCTGATCGGCATCAGCCGCGCCAAGGAACTCTCGTTCAGCGGCAACTTCCTTGATGCGGAAACCGCTGAACGCTGGGGCCTCGTCAATCGCGTCTACAAGGCCGACGACCTGCTGCCCGCCGCCCGCAAGCTGGCGCACGAAATGACCAGCTGCGATCCGGTCCTTCTGCGCGGCTACAAGAAGATGATCGATGACGGCTTTGCCATGCCATTCGGCGAAGCGTTGAAGGAAGAGATCCGCCGGTCCGCCGCCCACGCCGCAAATGTCACCGCCGAAAGCGTGGAAGCGGCGCGCAAGCAAGTCACCGAACGCGGCCGCGGCCTGAACTAGTCCAAGAGGGATATCCCATGAGAGATGTTGTAATCTGTGAGCCGCTTCGCACGGCAGTCGGCGGCTTTGGCGGGGCGTTCAAGACGGTCCATGCGCACGATATGGCGAGCCATGTCATTCGCGAATTGATGGCGCGCACCAAATTGCCGGCGGAAGTCGTCGAGGACTGTATCTTCGCGCAATGCTATCCGACCATGGAGGCTCCCGCTTTCGGCCGGATGGTGGCGCTCGACGCGGGCCTGACAACATCGACCGGCGGCTACCAGATTGACCGGCGCTGCGGCTCCGGCCTTCAGGCCGTGATCAACGGCGTGATGCAGGTGGCAACCGGCGCGAATGATCTGGTCATCGCGGGCGGGGCCGAAAGCATGTCGAACGCGCCCTTCTTTTCCATCGATATGCGCTGGGATATCAAGGGCGAAGGCCTGATGCTGCATGATGGCCTCTCACGCGGTCGCTATACGGCGGGCGGCAAGTTCCATCCCGTGCCCGGCGGCATGATCGAGACCGCCGAAAACCTGCGCCGCGACTATCAGATCAGCCGGGCCGCGCAGGATGAATTTGCGTTCAATTCCCACATGAAAGCCGCCGCCGCCCAGAAAAGCGGCAAGTTTGCCGACGAGATCGTCCCATTCACAGTGAAAGGCCGCAAGAGCGACACCGTGGTGTCGGAAGACGAGCATATCCGCGCGGATTCCACGCTGGAGAAACTGTCCTCGCTGCGGGCTATCCAAGGTCGGACAGACCCCGAAGCGACGGTCACGGCGGGCAATGCCTCGGGCCAGAATGATGGTGCCGCCGCCTGTATCGTCTGTACGCGCGAGATGGCGGAGAAATATGGCCTGAAGCCGCTGGGGCGGCTGGTCTCCTGGTCAGTGGCGGGTGTCGGACCGTCGGTCATGGGTATCGGGCCGGTGCCATCGAGCCAGAAGGCGCTGGAAAAGGCCGGGCTGGAACTCAAGGACCTCGACCTGATCGAACTCAATGAGGCGTTCGCCTCGCAAGTGCTCGCCTGTACCAAGGCGCTGGGCCTCGGCGAGGACGATATGGACCGGCTGAACGTCAATGGCTCGGGCATTTCGCTCGGCCACCCGGTCGGCGCGACCGGCGTGCGGATCCTGACCACGATGCTGCGCGAGATGGAGCGGCGGGAGTCGCGCTATGGCCTTGAAACCATGTGCATCGGCGGCGGGCAGGGACTGGCGGCTGTCTTCGAACGGGTGAGTTGAGCCGGGCGCCCGCTTGCCAAGGCAGGCGGGCGCGCATACTCAGGCAAGCCAATGCGGGCGTGGCGAAATTGGTAAACGCAGCAGACTTAAAATCTGTCGGCCGCAAGGCCTTGCCGGTTCAAGCCCGGCCGTCCGCACCATTCTCCACCAGATCGCGAAAAATGTAGCGCAAAAGTCACACTTTGCGGATTCCGTGCGGATGCTTTCCAAAATCTTAATGGCGGCCTCATGCAAGTCCGGAATGGCACCTATATGAAGACCGAGGGAACAAAAGGGGGCGGCCAACCATATCTACAAGGCAGATCAGAAAAATCTGACTTGAAGGACAAGACACAATGTTGCGCACGCTTATCGTATCGACCAGTTTCGCCATCATGGCGCTTTCCGCTCAGGCCAGCCCCGAAGCCGAGGCCCTGATCGCCGGAACCGCCACCCAGATTTCCAATACCCAGACTGGGGCGGGACCGCTCACAGAGGCCGTGGACATCCAGGCCATTGCCCGGTTCACGCTGGGCAAGCATTCGCGCCGTTTGAGCGACGACGAACAGGCGCGCTTTACGGCCGCCTTCGAGGCTTTCCTTGTCAGCACGTTCGAGAACCAGAAGAACAAGCTGAAAAACGCGAAGGTCGACGTGATCGGCTCTGTGGACCGGAACGAGAAGGACTCGGTTGTTGAAACGCGTGTGACGCAGAAGGGCGAAGACCCGACGATTGTGCGCTGGCGCGTGATGGAGCGGAATGGCGAATGGCGCGTGGTGGATGTCGAAGTGCTGGGCCTCTGGCTCGCCATCGAACAGCGCGCGCAGATCGCCGCCATCCTCGACAAGCCCCGCGCCACGATTGATGACGCCATCGCCGCGCTGATCTCCTGATTCTCAGCCAGGTTTGTTTCTTTCATATTCGAGCGCCCCTGCAGGTTTGACGCCTGTGGGGGCGCTTGCGTTCGGGGGATGGGTTTTGGGGGTTGTAAGTCTGGCTCAGGTGTCCGGAATCTTGACTCCGAATTCCCGGCGAAGGCCGGGATCTCGTGCGGCGCGTCCGGACAGGATGGCCTGAGGCCCCGGCATACGCCGGGGACACGGATTGGAGGCGGGCAGTTCCCCGATCAATGCGCTGTTCAGCTTTCCCGAAACGGGTGCACGAAAAGTACACGGATGATGCCCGGACAGATCATCCGACAGCCGGATGATCACGACGCGGCCATTCCACATCACGCCCTAGAGCATTTCGCTGCCCGGACCGCCAGCCGCGCGGAACCACTTCTTGAGGCGCTGGATGCGCCAGAAGACCAGCGGCCAGAGCGGCAGCAGGTACCAGGGCAGGCCCGGCATGGGCACGAGGAGGGAAAAGGGTGACATCGCCGCATTGTACGTCTGTTGCGGCAGGGGGTGGACAAGAAGGTGCCTATGCCACCGTGCCTTCGAACAGGGTGCTGATTTTCTCGATCTCGCGTTGCATATGCTGCCGGAAAAGGATCACGCGTTTCGTACTTCGCAAATCGCGATGATAGAGAAGCCACAATCCCAATTCGTGCTGCTTTTCAGGCTCACGAAACCGGACGAGTGCCGGCTCGCTGTCACCCATGAAACAGGGCAGGTATCCGACCCCTAGCCCTTCCTTCAGGGCAGCAGCGGTGAGCGCCGTATCATCGACACAGAACGAATGATCAAGTTGCGGCCTGGCCTGTTTGGTCCAAGTCCTGTGGTAGTCGCAGCAGTCGACGCCAATCCACTTTTCCGGGGCGTGCCCGGCTGCAAGCGCAGCACAATAGTCAATTGAACCGTATACGGCGGAGGCGACGGTTGTCAGCCGTGTGCCGATGAGCGTCTCGCCGGGCGTATTTGTCTGCCTGAGCGCAACATCGGCGTCACGCTCCGCCAAACGGACAGAATCATTGGTCACCTCAACACGCAGATCGATATTGGGGTAGGCGGTAGCGAACCGGGCAAACAGGGGCATGAGTACTGACGAGGCCATATTGGCGATTGCGGTGACACGCAGCTCTCCCGAGGGGTCATCGCTCTGGCCGGCACTGGTGGCCTCGAATGACAGCAATTCCCGTTCAATCCGGGCGGCTGACTCCCTCAGCTCTTCGCCTGCATCGGTCAGCACGTAGCCGGACGTGCTGCGTTCCAGCAAGGGCGTCGCCAGATCCTTTTCCAGCGCATGAATTCGTCGCGAGATGGTGGAGTGCTGAACGCCCAACCGCTTGGCGGCGGCGCTGAACGAGCCAGCGCGGGCGAAGGCCAGAAACATCCGCGCATCATCCCACTGCATCCGGTCTCTCCTCCATCGTGCATTTTTGCAAAACCGGTGTCGATTTTTACCAAATTCCCAAGAACGTGCGGGAATGCGACCCAGATGGCAACTCAAATGACGACGCTGGCTGCGCTGACAGAATTGGCCGAAGGCGTTGAAAACTGAAAGAAAACGGGGGCCTCGAAATGGTTGTTTCGCTTTATGATCGCCTGGGTGGATATGATGCCATCGGGGAATTCGCCGGAAGACTTATCAGCGGCGCCCAGTCCGACAGCCTGCTTGGCCGCTTCTGGGGCCATCGCGCCGACGACCGGAATGCCCGGGATTTACAGATGCTGATCGACTATCTCGTCCGCGAGACCGGCGGACAAATGTACTATACGGGGCGCGACATGGCGCTGACCCATGCCGGCATGGGCATTACCGACATTGACTGGGCGCGGTTCATCGAGATTGTGATTCAGGTCGCGGGTGAACTCGGCGTCGGCGAATTGGAAGGCGCAGAAGTTCTGGCATTCCTGGATGGCCTCAAGGGCGACATCGTTACCGCAGGCTAATGTCCAGACTGTTCAGGGTGACGCGTCAAAATGGAAAGGCAGGCGATGACCGAAGAATCTCACACGCGCGAGGGCGGCTGCACATGCGGCCATGTCCGCTACCAGGTATTGTCGGCCCCCCTGGTCGTGCATTGCTGTCATTGCCGCTATTGCCAGAGGCAGACCGGGACAGCCTTCGCGATGAACGCGCTGATTGAGGCCGACCGTGTGCGACTGGTGCGAGGCGATGTCGAAGAACTCACCGTCGATACACCAAGCGGAAAGGGGCAGATCATCGCCCGCTGCCCCGAGTGCCGCGTCGCTGTGTGGAGCCATTATAACATGTCGGGCTTGAGAGAGCGCATTCGCTTTATTCGTGTCGGAACACTGGACAATCCTGACCTTATGCCACCCGATGTGCACATCTTTACCACGACCAAACAGCCATGGGTGCAGCTTCCCGAAGGTTCTCGCGTCGTCGACATTTACTATGAGTATGAGGCA
>NZ_JBBKXE010000043.1:0-21811 GCF_037969335.1 Hyphomonas sp.
TCGCTGCTCGAAATCGGTGATGGCGTGTTCGAAGTGCTGTCGACCAATGGCGACACGTTCCTCGGTGGTGAAGACTTCGACCTTCGCATCGTCGATTTCCTTGCAGCCGAGTTCAAGAAGGATCAGTGCATTGACCTGAAGACCGACAAGCTCGCCTTGCAGCGCCTCAAGGAAGAAGCCGAGAAGGCCAAGAAGGAACTGTCGTCTGCCAACCAGTACGAAGTGAACCTTCCCTTCATCACGGCGGACGCCACAGGCCCGAAACACCTCAACATCAAGCTGACCCGCGCCAAGCTCGAAAGCCTTGTCGAAGACCTCGTCAAGCGCACCATCGAGCCGTGCAAGAAGGCCCTGAAAGACGCTGGCAAGACGGCAGCCGACATTGACGAAGTCGTCCTCGTTGGCGGCATGACCCGTATGCCTGCCGTTCAGGAAGCGGTGAAAAAGTTCTTCAACCGTGAGCCCCACAAGGGTGTGAACCCGGATGAAGTCGTCGCCCTCGGCGCGGCCATCCAGGGCGGCGTTCTGCAAGGCGACGTGAAAGACGTGGTCCTGCTCGACGTGACGCCGCTTTCGCTTGGTATCGAAACGCTGGGCGGCGTGTTCACACGTCTCATCGACCGCAACACGACGATCCCGACCAAGAAAAGCCAGATCTTCTCGACGGCTGATGACAATCAGGGTGCCGTGACGATCAAGGTTGCTCAGGGCGAGCGCGAAATGGCCGCAGACAACAAGCAGCTCGGCCAGTTCAACCTCGAAGGCATTGCGCCAGCCCCGCGTGGCCTGCCGCAAATCGAGGTTACGTTCGACATCGACGCCAACGGCATCGTCTCGGTCTCGGCCAAGGACAAGGCCACCGGCAAGGAACAGCAGATCACCATCCAGGCGGATGGCGGCCTGACGGACGAGGACATCAAGAAAATGATGGCCGACGCCGAAGCCAATGCCGGTGCCGACAAGGCTCGCCGTGAACTCGTCGAAGCCAAGAACAATTCCGAAGCCCTGATCCACCAGACCGAAAAGCAGGTCGAAGAGCATGCCGACAAGGTCTCCGCGGAAGTGAAGACTGAAATCGAAAAGGCCGTTGAAGAGCTCAAGGCCGCGCGTGAGACGGACAATGTCGGTGACATCCAGGCCAAGCACCAGGCCCTGATGACGGCTGCCATGAAGCTTGGCGAAGCGATCTATGCCAACCAGCAGGAAACCGAAGCTCATGCCGATGCGTCTGCTGATGCGTCTGCCGACAGCGACGATGTCGTCGATGCCGACTTTGAAGAAGTCGACGACGCCAAGGGCGCCTAACCTTCAGATTCCTCCCAGAATCGGAAAAACCCGCCGGAGCGATCCGGCGGGTTTTTTCTTTGTATTGTACGGCCCCCCGGGGGTCGTGCTTTGCGTTCAGGCGCTAGACCAGGAAGCGCACGCCAACCATCGTGCCCTTCTGCCAGACCTTCAGGCAGGAATGGCGCTGCGTCTTGCCGTTATTGGAGTTCAGGACGAGAAGGCCGAATTCTGCCGGCGGGGTCCAGATATCCTTGAGCAGGAGAAGCGCGCCCGACAGCGACATGTCACGAATGGTGACGTCAATTGTGCTCGTCTGGTTCTTCAACTCGATCCGGCCCGATTTCAGGGTCCGGCGACGCGTCTGATCGCGGGCCTCGAGAGGCCGATCATCCGCATTAATTTCTATAGCATGTTCCATACGAAATTTACGCGCAGGTACATGTTCGGTTCCGCCGCAAATGCAGTGACGGGTCTCGCGGCGCCGGCCTAGCCAGCCTGAACAGCCGCGATCCATTGCTGTATCAGCCCTGGCAGGAGCGGCCGGGCATGTTCCAGATCGTCGGCATTGCGAATGGTCACAATGGCCCGAATGTCCGACGTCCATTCGAGCAGGCCGGTCGTGTCCTCCAGAATGGGCGGCGCGCCTTGCGTCTCCTTGCGCCGCGGTCCGCAATGGAAGATGAGCCTGATGCTTTTCTTGTCCGAAAAATCGAACGTCAGCACATGCTCGCCGCCGACCGTATAGCTCGGCGCGTTCCATTTCAGGGATTCGGGCATATCCGGCGCCGTCGCAAGGATGATGTCGCGCAGGGCCTGCGCCTCCGCCTTCCGGGGATGGTCAAGGGCGTCCATGAACCCGTCGGGCGTCTGCGCAGGTGCCTTTGCCATTTACATCGTCACCACGACCTTGCCCATCGCCTTGCGGTCCATCAGCTCGCGGATCGCGTCTGAGGCCTTTTCGATCGGGTAGGAACTTGAAACGTGCGGGCGGATCTTGCCGTCGGCATACAGTTTGAACATGTCGGCACAATTGGCGGCATGGCCCTTCGGATTGCGCGCCACGGCGGCGCCCCAGAACACGCCGCGAATATCGCAGCTTTTCAGCAGGGTCAGGTTCAGCGGGATTTTCGGGATACCGGCCGGGAAGCCGATCACGAGATAGCGCCCTTCCCAGTTCATCGCGCGCAAGCTCGGCTCGGCATAGTCGCCACCGACCGCGTCATAGATGATGTCGACTCCGCCGCCACCGGCTTCCTTGATGTCTTCGGACAGCTGTTTCTGCTGCGCCCGGTCAAGGCTGCCCGTTGGATAGATCAGGCCCTTGTCAGCGCCCTTGGACAGGCAGAAATCCACCTTCTCCTGCGTCGAACAGGCCGCGATGACCGTCAGGCCCATCGCCTTGCCGAGTTCCACGGCGGCAATGCCGACGCCGCCGGCGGCACCGAGTACGAGCAGGGTCTCGCCCGGCTTCGGATCGGCCCGGTCCTTCAGGGCATAATAGCTGGTGCCATAGGTCAGGATGAAGGCCGACGCCTCGTCGAACGGCATATTGTCCGGAATCTTCATCACGCCATGGGCGGCTGCCACGGCATATTCGGCCATGCCGCCACTGCCGGTGGATCCCAGGACCCGGTCGCCCGGCTTCACATTGGTGACGCCTTCGCCGACGGCCTTGACGATGCCGGCAACTTCGCCGCCGGGGCTGAACGGGCGCGGCGGCTTGAACTGGTAAAGATCCTGGATCATCAGCACGTCGGGAAAGTTCACCCCACACGCCTTTACCTCGATCAGGACCTGGTTCTTGCCGGCTTCCGGCATGGCCACATCCTCGACCACGAGCGTCTCCGGCCCACCCACTTCTTTTGACAGCACAGCTTTCATGTTCCGGCGTTCCTTACCTTGTTGTTTCTTCTACCAGACGGTAGCGGTGTGGCAGGCATAATCCAAGTGTGACGTAAGGGAGATGGGCAGAATGGCGAACAAATGGGCCCTCGTCCTGCACGGCGGTGCCGGACCTATCTTCGGTCAGGACTATTCGGCGCAGGAAAAACACATCGCGAACCTCCTCAAAGCGGGCGGCAAGCGCCTCGCCGACGGCGAAACAGCCCTGGATGTGGTCGAATCCCTTGTCGCGGCGATGGAGGCCTCCGGACTTTACCTTGCCGGCAAGGGCGCCGCCCCCAACACCGCCGGCGAATACGAGCTCGACGCCGCCATCATGGACGGGCGCACCCGCAATGCCGGCGCGGTCGGCGCGTTGCAGGGCGTGCTGAGCCCGATTGCAGCGGCTCGCATGGTGATGGAACGCACCCCCAATGTCCTGATCGTCGCTGCCGGTGCCCGCCGCCTCGCCGATGCCGCAGGCCTCGCTACGGTGGACGATCCCGACGCCTATTATGTTCCCGTCGACGAGCGCACCCGCCAGGTCGGCGTGCCGGATGTCGGCACGGTCGGCGCCGTCGCCCTCGACCGCTATGGCGACATGTCGGCGGCAACCTCGACTGCCGGCATCATGAACAAGACGCCCGGCCGTATCGGTGACACGCCGGTGATCGGCGCTGGCACCTGGGCCGACGAGCGCTGCGCCATTTCCTGCACCGGGCTGGGTGAATATTTTATCCGCGCCAATGCCGCCGCTGACGTATCGGCCCGCATTCGCTATGGCGGCTCCGCGCTGGAACCGGCTGTGCAGGGCGCGCTCGACGACGTCAAACGCCTCGGTGGCGAAGGCGGCATGATCGCGGTCTCGGCCGATGGCGGCATGACCGCCCTGTTCAATTCCGGCGGCATGAAGCGCGGCATGACCGATTCCGACGGCCGGTTCGAGGTGGCGACGTTCCTGTGACACCGCTGTTCTGGATATTGCTGGGCCTCGGCCTGTTCGCCTTCGTCCTGGCTGTGCAGATGCGGATGATCGTCTCGGTCGCCCTGCGCCGGGCGCTCGCGGCGAAATTCGGCGGCCTGCCGACCAACACGGCCTACCGGCTGGCCGTGGTCGAAGCCGCCGCGCCCGCGCCTGCCAGCGAGGCTGCCCTGCACCTCGCCCACACCTATCCTGCCCCCCTCTCGCACCTGCGCCTCGCCCGGCGCGCCTGCCTTATTGCACCGCTCTTCATCCTGCTTGTCCTTGCAGCGGGGCGGCTTGTTCTCGGAGTGATCTGACATGCGTGGATATTTCTCGATCGGCTCGGAACGCATCTCCAAGCCGATGAATCTCGGCGCCCTGATGCGCACCGCCAATGCCTTTGGCGCAAGCTATGTTTTCTCGATCGAGGCCGGGCATCGCCTGCGCGACGCCTATCAGGCCGACACATCGAAATCTGCCGGGCAGATCCCCTACTACCAGTGGGACTCGATCGACGAGATGCAGATGCCGCGCGGCTGCCAGCTGGTCGGCATCGAATTGACCGACGATGCCGTCATGCTGCCGACCTTCCGCCACCCGCCACAGGCCGCCTACATTCTCGGACCCGAGAAGGGCAACCTGTCGGACGAGACGCTTGCCCGCTGCGCCCATGTCGTGAAAATCCCGACCAAGTTCTGCATCAATGTCAGCCTCGCGGGCGCGCTGGTCATGTATGACCGCCACCTCTCGATGGGCGGCTATGCCCCGCGCCCGATCATGCCCGGCGGCCTCGGTGGGGACGGCAAGCCTGCCGGTCACGGGCGCGACTGACCCTGAAAGCACGGGACAGGCCGCCTCGTTTCTGATAACGTTCTCATACGAATTTTTCGGGGGGACTATTTAATGTCAGCTGAGATTGCCTGGCCGGTAAAGGCGCGTGAACTCCACAGCCATCATTTCGATTCAACCATCTGGAACGATCTCAAGTTCCGCGATGATGACATTATCATCGCAACCTATGGCAAGGCCGGGACCAGCTGGACCCAGCAGATGATCGCCCAGATGATGTTCGGTGGCGACCCGGAACTGGCCGTCGCCGAAATGTCGCCCTGGCTCGACCTGCGCGTTCCACCGAAACAGGTGAAACTGCCGGAAGTCGAAGCCCAGACGCACCGCCGCTTCATGAAAACCCACCTGCCTGTCGACGCGCTCGTCTTCTCGCCGCAAGCCAAATATATCTATATTGGCCGCGATGCCCGGGACGTTGTCTGGAGCCTCTACAATCACCACGCCAATGCCAATGACCTCTGGTATGACGCCCTCAACAATACGCCGGGCCGCGTCGGGCCGCCGATCGAGCGGCCACCGGAGGACATCCGGCAATACTGGCAGGACTGGATGGACAAGGACGGTTTCCCGTTCTGGTCATTCTGGGAAAATGTCCGCAGCTGGTGGGCGATCCGCGACCTGCCGAATGTCATGATGATCCACTTCGCCGACCTGAAACGCGACATGCCCGGCGAGATGCGGAAAATTGCCGCCTTTCTCGATATCGATATCGACGAGGCCCGCTGGGACACGATTGTCGAATATTGCACCTTCGACTGGATGAAGGCGAACGCTACCAAGAGCGTTCCCCTCGGCGGCGCCTTCTGGGATGCCGGCGCCGAGGTCTTCATCAACAAGGGCGTCAACGGACGCTGGAAAGACACGCTGACAGCCGACGACAATGCCCGCTACGACGCCATGGCGAGATCGGAACTCGGCGACGCCTGCGCGCAATGGCTGCAGACGGGCCAGCGCGCCTAGCGTCGCCCGAGTATCCGCTGGACCACGCCAAGGGCGCCGGTCAGGCGAAATGCCCCGTCGCGCACGATGAGCGCAAAGCAGACCTCGCCTGCATCGCCAACGGGCCGGTGTGTATCTTCAGGCCCTTTGACGGCCAGGTCGCCCGGCCCGAAACTGCCGGACGAATCCGTGTACCCGCCCGTGACGACGAGGGTATATTCCTGTCCACCATGCGAATGGCGCGGAATGGCGGCATCAGGCTGGATACGATAAAGTTCCACCTCCATCTGGCTGCCAACATCCAGGGCAATACGGTGAATGCCGGGCGCCGCCGTACTCCACGTCTCGTGGTTCCCGGAGACGGCGATGGCGTACCTCAGCGGCTCTGGCAGCTGGTCCATCTCACCGTCGTCGACGGGACCGCCCGCTTGTGGCGCCGGTGCCGACGCTTCCAGTGCATCGATCTGCGCCAGCGCACTTTCCAGGGCCCCGGCGCGCATCGGGGCCGGTTCGGTCATTTCAAGAAAGGCGCCCGCCACGGCTTCGCTTTGTCCCACGGCGTCTTTGATATCGGCCCGCAACGCGCCCTGGGTTTCGACAAGCAAGGCAAGCCCGGCATCAAGCGTACCGGCCGCATAGGCGCTGAAAAGTTCGCTGAACGGCAAATCATTCTGGCGGGTCATGCGGCATCTCCTGGTGTCGGCGCGAAAGTGCTATTCAGGGTCATCAAGGCCTCCCCTCAGGCGGGCCAGTGCCAGCCGGATGCGGCTCTTTACCGTTCCCAGCGGCAGGCCATGGGACCGGGCAATTTCGGAATGCGAAAGGCCGTCATAGAAGGCAGCCTGCAGCAGCGCCAGCTGTTCTTCCGGCAAGGTGGCGAGCTGGGCGCGCACCTGTTCTTCCATCTGCATCCGGGATACGGCGCTGTCGGGTTGTTCGGCTTCGGCCGGCCGCAGCATCGGTTCGTCCGGCTCCAGCGGCGGCTTCGTCGTGCGCCGCTGCACATCGATCCGGCGGTTTCGGGCCACCCGGAAAATCCAGGTTGAAACCGACGCCTGCTTGCGATCATACATGCCGGCCTTGCGCCAGACTGTCATCATCACGTCCTGCGTCAATTCCTCTGCCTCTTGTTCGCCAGCCCCCAGGCGCAACATGTACGCCTTCAGGCGCGGGGCAAAGAAGGCGAACAGTTCAGCGAACGCCTCGCGCGATTGGTCAGCGGCGATACGCGCCATGCAATCAGCGTGGCGTTCGCGCTGCTCCAGGTCAGCGGTGTGGACAATCGGCGCGCTCAAGTCTGGTCCCCTTGGCCCATCAGTCAGCCACTATCGGTTGTGGGCTGGCCGGACGCAACCACATAGCCTGTGATTCTGCATGGATGCGATAGGTGTGAAAACGTCGTAGTTTGGCCTTAACTCTGATGGCATAAGACTGGGCCTGAAGCTTGCCACGGGGATTACGTTTAAACCATGCGATATCATTTGCCGCGCCACAATCGACTCGCCGCTCTCGCCGCACTGGCCGCCATCACGATCCCGTGTGCCTATGCCGAACCCACGGCCATAGGCCGCTATAATGACTGGTCCGTCTTCACGGAATCCAGCGGCGGCGAAACCGTTTGCTATGCCGCCACCACCGCCACTGACAAGGCGCCCCGCTCGGCCAATCACGGCGAAGTCTGGTATTATGTCACCAGCTGGAAATCAGGCCGCGCCCGCAACCAGCCGAGCCTGAAGGTCGGTTTTGACCTGCGCGAGGACATGGCTGCGAAGGCCAGCATTGGCCGCTCGTCCTGGACGCTGTTCGCGGTCGGACCGGAAGCCTTTGCCGATGATTCCGATGATCGGCGCATTGTCGATGCCCTCAAGAAGGGCTCCGAGCTCCGCGTCGAAGCCGTCTCCGCGCGCAACACGCAGGTCGCCTACCACTTCTCCCTGAAGGGATCCGCCGACGCCATCGACAAGGCCGCCGCAATCTGCCGCTAGTCAGGTTCGGGCATGCCGAACTGGCCGGGCCGACGGCCCTCGGCCGTCGCATAAGGCGCCAGTATTTTCGGCAAGTCGGCGGCATAGTCGCCACTCGTGGCCAGTGGCCCGGCCAGGCGCACCGTACGCTTGCCATAGTCGAGCACCGACATCAGCAGCGGCACGCCAGCCGAATGCGCGATATGGTAATAGCCGCTCTTCCAGTCCGTATTGCGTGATCGGGTGGCTTCCGGCGCGACGGCCAGGAACAGGCTGTCGGCCGCATCAAAGGCAGCGTGCATTTGTGAAACGATATCATTGGATTTGGATCGCTCGACCGGAACGCACCCGCTACGCTTCACCAGCCAGCCCAAAGGCCCCGTGGTCAGGGACTTCTTGCCCATATAGCTGAGCTTCACCCGGTACCAGCCCGCCACAGCCAGCATGTCGAACCCGTCCCAGTTGGACGTATGCGGCGCCGCAACGACGACCATTTTCTGGTTCGGGGGCCAGTCGTCGAGCAGGCGCCAGCCACCAAGCCACAGGTAAAAGCCGCACAGCAGATGCACGATTTCAGATCCGATTCCGCGATAGGGCGCGGGGCGGCCAAACCGCTTCGCACCGGGATTCGAGAGAGAGTCTGGATTCGGCATCGCGACACGTTCCACACTTCGACACCGATTGGCCAGAGTGAATATGGCCAGCGGTGACCTATTCCTCTATGACCGCAGCGAAACGGCCCGGAGAGCCCGTCCCATGAATGTCGGTTTTGTCCTGTTCCCGAATGTCACCCAGCTCGACTTTACCGGGCCATTGCAGGTGCTGCACCGCATGCCGGGTGCCACGACGCACATCCTGTCAAAGACGCTGGAGCCCGTGCCGAGCGATTGCGGCCTGTCGCTTGTGCCGACCGGCACCTTTGCCAATGCGCCTGCCCTGGACATGATCGTCGTGCCGGGCGGTTTCGGCGTGGTCGACGCCATTGGCGACACCGAGACACTCGACTTTGTCCGCTCTGCCGGCACGGCCGCGACCTATGTCACGTCGGTCTGCACCGGCGCGTTCCTGCTCGGCGCCGCCGGTCTGCTCGACGGCAAGCAAGCGACGACACACTGGGCGTACACGTCTCTCCTGCCACTGGTTGGCGCCACCCACGCGCCCGGCCGCTGGGTGAAGGACGGCAATACCTATACGGGCGGCGGCGTGACAGCGGGCATCGACTTCGCGTTCGGCATCATCGCCGATGTCTGCGGCCAGCAGGTCGCCGAAGCGATCCAGCTCGCTATCGAGTATGACCCGGCGCCCCTGACCAATACCGGCCACCCGTCCCGTGCCAGCGACAAGCTGATGGCCATGATGAACACGCGCTATGGCGCCCCGGTCGATGCCATGCGCGTCGCCATCTCCGGCTAGCACAAAAGAAAACGCCCGCCAGCGCGAAGCTGACGGGCGTCTTGTCTGTCGGCCTTTTCAGGCCCCGGATCAGCTTTCGGTGATCGGTGTCAGGATGATCTCGACGCGGCGGTTGGCGCGGCGGCCAGCTTCTGTGGAGTTGTCGGCGATCGGCTGGGTCTCACCCATGCCATAGGCCTGGAGACGAACCGGGGTCACACCCTGGTTGATCAGGTAGCCTTTGACCGAATTTGCGCGACGCTCGGACAGGGCCTGATTGTAGGCATCGTCGCCGTCAGAGCTGGCATGGCCGATAATGTCGACAGCGGTCGACGGATAGTTGACCAGCGTCGTCGAAACATCGTTCAGCGACTGGTAGAAGCCGGGCAGGATTTCTGCGCTGTTGACGTTGAACGTCACATTCGACGGCATGGTCAGGGCAATCTGGTCGCCATTACGGGCGACTTCGATGCCTGTACCAGCAGTGGCAGCGCGAAGCTCGCGCTCCTGCTTGTCCATGTAAGCGCCTGCGGAGGCACCGGCGATGGCGCCAACAGCTGCGCCGATGGCGGCGTTGCGGCCATCATTACCACCTGCGAGCGTACCCAAGCCGGCACCGGCGATGGCGCCTGCGGCTGAGCCAATCATGACGCGGTTGCTGGGGCCGGTTTCACAAGCGGCGGGGATCATGGCAAGCGCGAGCGCGCCCAGAACGAGATATTTCATGGAGTTCCTCCAGTTTTGGGCGTCATTTCGCAGTCAGCCCCGTTGAAAGCGTTATTGTAATACGCGTAGCCGGGCTTTCGGTTGCACGTGTGGCGAATTAATGGCTGCCACATTAAATCGTGTTCATATTGCCCTGCCCTCGGCGGTTCCAGCACCGAGTACCCCATGCTATAGCGCGAATTCATGACAATCACACTCGACCTTTCACAGCGGCCCAGCCAGCCTAAAGCCCCACAATCCCTCGCGGGCATGCCCCTGCCTGCCTTGAAGGCAGAACTTGAGGCGATGGGACTAGACCCCAAGAAGGCCTCGATGCGCGCGAAACAGATCTCGCGCTGGAGCCAGTATTTTGGTTCGACCGATTTTGACGTGATGACCGATATCGGCAAGGAACTGCGCGCCGAACTGGCATCGCGTTTCACGCTGGCGCGTCCCGAGATCGCCGATCACCAGGTATCGAAAGACGGCACGCAGAAATGGCTCGCCCGTTTCGCGCCCGGCGTCGAAGGCGAAAGCGTCTATATTCCCGGCGTCGGAATGAGTGGCGGCGCGCTCTGCGTGTCCTCCCAGGTCGGCTGCACGCTCAATTGCACCTTCTGCCATACAGGCACACAGGCCCTCGTGCGCAATCTCACCGCGCAGGAGATCACCGCCCAGGTCATGATTGCCCGCGACGCACTCGGCGAATGGCCGTCCTCGACCGAAGACCGCCGTCTCACCAATATCGTTTTCATGGGGATGGGCGAACCGCTCTACAATCTCGACAACGTGGCGGCCGCCATCGACACGATTTGCGATGGCGACGGCATTTCCATCGGCCGGCGTCGTGTCACCGTCTCCACCGCCGGCGTCGCTCCGAAACTCCAGGAACTGGGCGAGCGCACCAATGCCATGCTCGCCATCTCGCTGCACGCCACCAATGACGACCTGCGCAATGAACTCGTTCCCATCAACAGGAAGTATGACCTGAAAACCCTGTTCGAAGCGATCCGCGCCTATCCGGGCAGCGGCAATTCGCGTCGGGTGACGTTCGAATATGTCATGCTGAAAGGCAACAATGACACGCCGGCAGAGGCGCGCGACCTTGTCCGCCTGCTGCGCGGCGTGCCGGCCAAGATCAACCTGATCCCGTTCAATCCGTGGCCCGGTAGCCCGTATGAATGCTCCGACTGGGAGACGATCGAGGCCTTCGCTGAAATCGTGAACCAAGCCGGCTATGCCAGCCCCATCCGCACACCGCGTGGCCGCGACATCGCCGCCGCCTGCGGCCAGCTGCGTTCGGAAAGCGTCAAGAAGTCCGCCGCCGAGAAACGCCGCGAAGCGCTGGCCGCCGAAGCCGCGCCTGGCGCCGCCAGCTAGGTCATGCACGCGCCGCCGCGCGCTTTACCAATGCCAGGAACGCGTCATGTTCCGGCAGTTCACCCCGACTTTTTGCGATCAACTCACGCATGTCCGGCACCTGTATCTGGCCGGAAACGGGTCCATCGACATATTTCATCCCGTGCAGGACAAATTCATAGCTGTCCTGCGCAAACAATCTGTCCGCCCCCGGAAAGTCAAACTGGGTGGGTGACCGCCGCTTCCACAATTCAAGCCGGTCGCGCAAATCGTCCAGCACAGCGTCGTCGGCTGTCGCCGCGCGCCAGAACGGTGTGTCCCGGCGTTTCGACGTCACATAGTGCAGGTTGAGGAAGCCGAGGATCTCGTCATAAAGTTCGTCGGTGATCCGGTTGTAATATCGCGCCGTCGCCTGCGGCGCCGCGCTGAAATCCTCCAGCATGGTCGCAATCGCCAGTCCGGCGAACTCGATCAGGTAGAGGCCCGACGATTCTAGCGGCTCCAGGAAGCCGTCAGACAGGCCAACGGCCACGCAATTGCCCTTCCAGCTGAGCTGGCGCTTGCCGCTTGCGAAACGGATGTGGCGCGCCTCCAGCGTGTCGCTATGCGGGCCTTCATGCTGGCGCAGGGCAGCCTCGGCGGCGTCGTCGCTCAGAAAGCTGCTGGAATAGACATATCCGATGCCTCGGCGGGTCTGCAGATTGATGTCCCATTGCCAGCCGGCAGCCCGGGCCGTGGCCTGGGTATAGGTCAGTATCCGTGGCGGCGTGTGCACGTCATAGGGTATGCGCATCGTCACAGCCCGGTCACACAGGAGGTATTTGGCGAAGGACTTCATCTTCACGCCAAGCGCCCCGCCCAGCAGGGCAGACCGGAACCCGGTGCAATCGATGTAAAGGTCTGCCGTCAGCGTCTCGCCCCGGTCGGTCTGGACCGATTCAATCAGCCCCTCGGGAGACACCGCCACGTCGGTGACATTGGCAAGCGTCTGCAAAATGCCGCGTTCGCGCCCGAACGCCGCCAGCCGGTTGGCCAGTTTGATGGCGTCCAGGTGATAGGCATAGGGAAAGCTGCCCTGGTATTGCGGATGGCGCGGCGACTTCGGCGCGATATTGTGATCGGCAAGCTGGGTAAGCGCCGAGAAGCTCCGGTCAAACGACAAATTGTTCTGCGCTGACCAGCGGCCGACGGAACTATCCGTCTGGGGCCGGCGCCTGCGATCAAACGGGTGGTCGTAGGATTCGCCCAGGTTCCAGTCCTTGAACCTGATGAGCGTCTTGAATGTCGCCTCGGCCGAAACCAGCACATCCTGCTCAGGCAAGCCAATATCATTCAGCGTGCGCCGGATCGTCGGCACGGTCGCCTCGCCGACTCCGATTGTGGGAATGTCGGGCGACTCGACGAGCGTGATCTGCGTCTTGCGCCCCGCGCGCTGGCAATGCGCATTCAGCAGATTGGCCGTAATCCAGCCGGCACTGCCGCCGCCCACGACCAAAATTGACTGAACCATGCCCCTACCTCTGAAACGCCGTCTGGCGGACAGTCTTGACGGGATCATCATCGGGGTCAATTGCAGGCCGCACGGGTCTGCGACTACGCGATGGCTGCGTGGCAGCTTTCACCGCCTAGTGAAGTTTCGTAATCTTCAGCTTGTCGATCTTGGCCCGCGTCTGGATTGATTCCTTGGAGCGGGTCATCGCCTTGCTGATTGCATTCAGGCTCATGCCCTTGCCGACCAGAAGATGCAGTTTCTGAATCTCGTCAGTGGTCCAAGCCTGACGGTGGCGTTCGAATCTCTCTGCCATGCGTGTGTCCTTGTCCTGGCCGCCAACACAGCGGGCCTGAGACGCCAGTTTAGCCCATGGAAGGCCGCTTCGCGATGCCTTATCTGCGGGCCGCCATGCCCGGTTACACAACCCGTCGCAAGGAACCATCGCGGCCAGCGGGAACCATGTCAGCCGGGCGAGCGTCCGAGACCGCGCTTTCGCGCCGCTTCAGTATCCCGGCTTCGACGAGGTCTTCAGGCCGCTTCGGGCGGCTGAAGAGAAAGCCTTGCAGTTCCGAGCTGCCTTCAGCCTTGAGAAATTCGGCCTGACTTTCCGTTTCAACGCCCTCGGCCGTCGTGCGCATGCCCAGGCTGAGCGCCAGGCCGACCACGGACCGGACGATTGCCGCACATTCGCCGCTCGATTCCATTTCCTGGACGAACGACTTGTCGATCTTGATCTTGTCGAACGGAAAGATCCGAAGCAGGCTGAGCGACGAAAATCCTGTCCCGAAATCATCGAGCGAAATCGTGACGCCCAGCTTGTGCAGCGCATGCAGTACGCTGAGGCTCTCTTCCGTGTCGTCGAACAGCACCGTCTCGGTGATCTCGAAGTCGACGCGTTTTGGATCGACCCCGGTTTGCGCCAGCGCATGGGTCACCGTCGTGATCAGCGACCTGTTCCTGACCTGCAGCGGCGACAGGTTGATCGATATCCTGGTCGTTTCATCCCATGTCGCAGCTTCGTGAAGCGCCTCGCGGATAATCCAGTCGCCCACTGTCGTGATCATCCCTGCCTGTTCCAGGACCGGCACGAACAGGTCAGGGCCGACCGAGCCGCGCGTCGGGTGAGTCCACCGGATGAGTGTCTCGAACGACCCGAACCGTCCCGACTCGACATCGATGATCGGCTGGTAGTGCAGGCTGAATTCATTGTTCGCAAGCGCGTCACGCAAGTCGATTTCCATCGCGATGCGCTCACTGACATCGTGGTTCAGGTTCGCCTCGAAGACGCAGGCGGTATCGCGTCCCGCCGCTTTCGACGCCAGCAGCGCCAGGTCGGCAAACTTGAGCAATTCGGCGGAGGACACAGAATGTTCAGGACACAGCGCAATCCCGACACTAACGCTGGACTGGGCGTTCGCTCCGTCAATGTCGACCGGTTCGGACAGGGCCTGCTGCATCGCCGTGGCCAGCGCCATGGCCTCGTCGCGCCCGGCAATGTTCTGCTGGAGAACGACGAATTCATCGCCGCCAAAGCGGGCGACCACGTCATCCGGGCCCATCAATTGCCGCAGCCGCTCGGCCGTTGCTTTGAGAAACTGGTCGCCTGCGGCGTGGCCATAGACGTCGTTGATTGTCTTGAAGCGGTCCACATCAAGAGCATGCACGGCAAAATGCGATCCGGCCTTCGCGGATTCCATCACAGCCGATTCGAGCGCGTCGATCAGCATCTCCCGCTTCGGCACACCGGTTAGCGCGTCGTAGTGAGCAAGGTCGTAAATCTGCTTTTCAGCCAGGCGCTTCTCGGTAACGTCAGACGCAACGCCCCGGTATCCTTCGAACGTGCCGTCATCAGCGAAGACAGGCTTTGCCGATATGCGCCACCAATCCGTCCGGTCCGCCCGCAGCACGGGCAGGCAGATATTGTTTATGTCCCCGTTGACGTCGAGTGCAGTCTTGAGACGCTCCATTTCGGGGTGGGCTTCCAGATTCATGGCGTCAAAAAAGCTCGCCATATGCTGCTGTTCGAGATCGGCGATCGAAATGCCGCATCGATCGGACAGGACCTGGGACGGCCTCAAGAGACGGTGGGCAGCGTCTGTCTCCCACAATGTGTCGGATGCCGCCTGCTCGAATTCATTGAGGAGAAGGCTGATCAGGCTGGTTTTTTTACTGAGCTGGCTCGACTGCTCCTTCATTTGCTCCTGCTGGAGCCACAAATTGACGTAATTCGAATAGTTCCAGAATATTGCAAGAACTGAGATCACGGTGAAGCAGATGAACAGCGTCAGCATCATCAGGCGCGGGGCCTCGGGCCCCAACATCAGCAAGCCAATCGACATGCCGATTGCCAAGGACATCACGAAAGCGGTGGCCGCGGCGGGCACGGTGGACAGCACATAAGCCGCCCCGGTCATCATGCCAAGGGTTGTGCAGATAACCATCACCATGTCGAACCCCTGTACCGTCGGCAGGAACAGGAGCGGGCACAAGGCCCAGGCCCATCCGAGCACGGCGGATTCGATGATTGGACGGTACAGGTCCTGGACGGGGCGCGGCCGGGCGCCTCTCGTCGATCGCCTCACGTGCAGCCACATACGCAGCCCGAGCAGGCCCATGACGAGCATCAGACCTGCCCAGATCAGCAGAGTCATCGATGGTGCGTGACGAGCCAGGTATATGATGAGAAAAGCCGCATTGAACGAGCTGGCGGCCAGGCCGTACGGCACAACTTCGCGCATTGTCTGGATCTGCTTGCCGCGGACTAGAGCGGCATGTTCGGGCGTCATTTTGGCGCGGCCCGAGCCAGCATCCAGCAGCGTCACTATACTCAATATCACAGCCACCACTCCCCGGCTCCATGGACTGCCGACCATCCTGGGCTTGAGCAGAGCGATTATAGTTACCGCATAGGATAAAAAAATGATTTAAACCTAAAATGGAAAACATCGGCATTTTATAAGAACATTATTGGGAACTTGGGATGGCGATACCTGATTGCCCCTGTCTGGAATTCGCCACGAAGCGGCTCTAGACTCCGCCAATGATTTTCCCGCACCTCTTCCCCCGCCTGGCTTCCCCCCTGATCGTGCTGGCGGCCATTCTCCTCGCCGCCTGCTCGCCGGCGCCCGCACAAGCTTGCACGCCGGTCAGCTTCGACGGCGCACCCTACACTGTGTGCACATTCGACACGGCCGGGGCCGACATCCGCCTCTTCCTCAACGATCCCGACGGCGCACCCTACGGCCAGTTCGACCGCCTCGCCGACGCGCTTGAATCAGAAGGCAAGACCCTCGCCTTCGCGATGAATGGCGGCATGTATCATGACGACCGGCGCGCCGTTGGCCTCTATGTCGAGGAGGGCCATCAGGTCGCCCCGCTGGTCCGGTCCGCCGGCCCCGGCAATTTCGGCATGCTCCCCAACGGCGTTTTCTGGATCGACGGACCGGCTGCGGGCATTGCTGAAACCAGTGCCTATGACACACGCTTCCCCGTAACCCAGCCGCGCTTTGCCACCCAGTCCGGCCCGATGCTGGTGCTCGACGGCGCGCTGCATCCGGACTTCAATGAGGACGGTCCCAGCCGCAAGCGCCGCAACGGCGTCGGGCTCAGCGCCGATGGCCGGCAGGTCTATTTCGCGATCAGCGATGCGCCCGTGAACTTCCACAGCTTCGCCCGGCTCTTCCGCGACCAACTCGGCACGCCAAACGCGCTCTATCTCGATGGCGTCGTGTCACGTCTCTACGCCCCGGATCTGAAGCGCGACGAATCCGGCCTCGACATGGGCCCCATCGTCGCCGTGGTGGAATCGCGCGCCGCCGCGCCCTGACACATTTCGGCCTCGCCCCTCCCCTATGTTAGCGTGAGGCTGAAACAGGAGCAGACGCCATGGTCGCCGATACAGTGTGCGTTATTTTCGGAATCTACGCCCTCGCCGCCGGGCTCGGCATGGTGATCGAGCCGGGCCGGGCGACCCGCGTGCTCGACGAGTTCGAGACCAGCCCGGCGCTTGTCTATGTCACCGGCGCCTTCTTGTTCTTCCTCGGCGCCACCGTGCTCGCTCTCGTCGACGATTTCGCCACAGTTACGCGCGGCATTACGACGATCCTCGCGGCCGGCATGATCATCGAGAGCCTGCTTATGCTGGCCTGGCCGAAACCGATCTTTGCGCTCGCCCGCTGGATGGTACCGGAAGACGACCATGTACGCGGCTTTGGCCTCGTCACCATGGCCTTCGGACTGGTCATCGCCGTACTGGGCATCGTATAGGGCCCTATGGCTGCAAGACATTTCACGCAGGGCAATCATATGCCGAAATACCTGAAATACACGGCGATACTGCTTGGCGTCCTGATGGGGTCGCTTCCGGCGATCGCACAGGGCACATGCGGTGACGATCACGCCTCCATCGTGCGCCGCGCGCTGGAATCCCGGCTGGAGGCTGAATCCAGTGCTGTGGTGTGGATGAAGAGCAACAAGCAATTCGAGCTGGACAGCTGCGAAGCAGCCGATGATGGCGCGCGCGGTCAGGGCACGCTGTCCTTTACCGGCACCGACGGCACATCCTACTGGGTCAAGGGACGCGTCAGGCTCAGCAGTTCAGGGCGGGTCATCTCGAACGAATTCTATGATTCCAGCAACAGTTTCCAGACGCTGGCCGTCCTCAAGGCAGGCGCTGCGGCAGCTGCCGCCGGGGGCTGCTCTGTGTCCCGCGACTGCGACTAGGGCCGGCACCCGGGTTGCGTTGTATCCGGAATTGGCATCATTTCCGGCGTGAAGCTTAACCCGCAAGACTGGTGAAAATGTCCCAACCACCCCTCACCCTTTACGGCCTGAAAAATTGCGACACGTGCAAGAAGGCCATGGCCGCCCTGACGGGGTCAGGCCGCGAGGTCGCCTTCGTCGATATCCGCGCCGAGACAGACCTGCCTGCACGTGTCCCCGCCTGGCTGAAAGCTGTCGGCGCGGAGAAACTGGTCAACCGCCGCTCGACGACATGGCGCGGCCTCACGACCGCGCAACAGGCCCAGGCCCTCGGTGACGACGCCGTTGCCCTCCTGATTGAACACCCCACGCTGATCAAGCGCCCGGTCATCGACACCGGCGCCGACATTCTCGTCGGCTGGGACAAGGGCACAGAGCAGGCATTGCAGGCCTGATCCGTCAGAAGCGCGCATACCCTGCAGAGGAATGAAATGCTGCCGGCCGCGTTGACAGTCTGGCCCGTGCCAACAGGTCGCGTCCTGATGCATTGACTTGAAACCACCCGTATGGCGCAACCCGCGCAACGGAGGCCCCATGTCATTCACGATCCACATTCCGACGCGCTTCAACGGCCCGCCGAAATCGGCCAATGGCGGCGTCGCGGCTGGCCTCGCTGCACAGGCAATTGACGGCCCCGCGGAGGTTTCCCTGCGCGCACCGCCACCGCTCGACACCGATATGCAGGTGGTTGCCAGGGGTGACGACTACGAATGCTGGCATGACCAGCAGCTCGTGATGACCCTGCGGCCCGCCGCGCCGCTGTCACCCGTCCCGCCAGCGCCCTCGTTTGACGCGGCCCGCGCCGGACGCAGCCACTTCCCACCCCTCAAGACGCATGCGTTTCCCGGATGTTTTGTGTGCGGGCCCGACCGCGCGCATGACGGCCTTTGCATCTTCGCCGGACGGCCAGATGGCTTTGACGGCGTAACGGACATATGGACACCGCAGGCCGATCTCGGTGACGCGGAAGGCCGCGTGCGCCCGGAAATCCTCTGGGCGGCGCTCGATTGCCCCGGTGCTTTCGCCGTCGGCTTCCAGAACCGCCCCATGGTGCTTGCCCGCATGAGCACCCAGCTGCACATGCGGCCGTCCGTCGGCGAGGAACTGGTCGTTGCTGGCTGGCACCAGTTTGACGATGGCCGCAAGCATGGCGCGTCAACGGCGATCTTCACGCCCGATGGCCAGCTCGTCGCCCAATCGGAACAGCTTTGGATCGAACTCAGGCAGCCTGCCGCCTAACGCCGCCGGCGCGGATTTTTGTAGAGGTCGTCTTCGTGGCGGTCGAGTTCCGGCACGAGCCGGCCGCCATGCACCTTTTCCGTCAGCTGGCGGACATGGCGGCGCGCCTGGCTGTTGAATTTCAGCATCGCGCAGAACAGCTGCAACACACCTTCCAGCCGGGCATTCGCATGTGCGCTGTCCAGCGTCACTTTCCAGGCCCCACCCAGATTGATGATGCGGCTGTCGAGCTGGCCGATCTTTCGGCCCTTCTGGTCATACAGCGTATAGTCAGACCCGATGCAGACAATGTTCCGGCGCAGCTTGTAGAAGCGCGGCCCGTTCTTCGTCTGCAGGAAGAAGGAATATTTCTCGGGAAACAGCGGCCAGTGATGGGCTGAGCGTTCCAGCTGGATCAGCTGGTCATGCCGCGCCAAGTTGATCGAATAGGCCGGCACCGGCATACCGCCCGCGCCCAGCGACAATTGCATCGAGCGCCCGATCAGCATTTCGATCGTGCCGCGCCAGTGCAGGTCCTCGGAAAACAGTTTGATCACCAGCCGCCGCTTGAAGTCCTTGTTGCGTTTCCACATCTCGTGGCGATAGGCGATCAGCGCCTCGCGCTTCCCGTTCACCACCGTCTGCCCGAAAATCTCCATGTCCTTGGTGAACTGGTCGGACGCCGCCTCGTTCTGGGTGCGCTTCATGATACCGATTTCGGCCGTATTGAAGTCGGTCGCCCAGAAATCCACCTTGAATTTGCGGGTCTTTACCGGCGTTTTCGTGCGCGGCGTCAATTCGTCCGCCGTAAGCGGTACATGCAGCGGCGCATGCGCAGATCCATCAGCCATGATCGTCGCCTCCATCTGTTACAGTGCCAGATGAGACCCTTGATGGTGATCAGGTGTCAGGATTTGGTTAACAGGACTGCGCCCGATGTTAACCAGTGCACGGAACGGCCCATGGCCTAGCTGGGCGTCATCATCTCGCCAAGGCGCGAAAGGGCGCTCTCCCAGCCTTCCTGCACGCCCTCCAGCAGGTCTGCGCCATCCAGCGCCGCTGTCTGAAGGGTCAGCACAAGGCGCGTTCCCTGCCCGTCCGGCTGGAATTCGGCTGACACCAGGCAAGCGCCTTCGATGGCGTCCATGGAAGCAATAATCTCGGTATAGATGATACGCCGGTCGGTCACGATATCATGATACCGCCCACGCACGATGGCGATGGCCTGGTCACCCATCATGCAGGTGCTGACATCTTCTCCGCCGACAGAAAAATCGGCCGCATCAATGCGCAGGTCGATCTCGTCGGATGGCGATCCCCAGATACGGCGCATTTCGGGGTCCGCCCACGCGCCGAACACGCGCGACGGGCTGGCCGTGTAGGTTTTTTCAATCGTCACGGTGCCGTGGCGGATCGTGTCATGGCTCATGTCTGCTTTCCTTCTGTGTCAGTCGCGTCGAGAATATCGCCCAGCCGGTCGAGACGGGCCGCCCATGTCTGCTGGTAACGGGTGATCCACGCATCAAGCTCTGCCAGTCGCGCAGTCTCCAGCCGGCATCGCCGCACCCGGCCTTCCTTGCGGGTCGAGACAAGGCCCGCCGATTCCAGCACGCGCACATGCTGGAGAAAGCTCGGCAGCGCCATGTCATAGGGGGCCGCCAGCTCAGCGACGCTCGCCTCGCCAAGGCTCAGCTGCGCCATCACGCCCCGCCGCGTGGCATCGGCCAGCGCATGAAAACCACGATCCAGCGCGATAGGGTCAGGCGAATGATACTTAGTCATATGCCTTTCTATCTGGCCCGATGACGCCCTGTCAACACACTTAGGTAATCACCTTTGTATTGTCGTCTCGCGCCCACCTCTTTCTTTTGGCCTCCAAACCGCCTATTCTTCACCCATCCGAGGGGTGTCCGGCATGGGGCCGGGCTGAGAGTTACCCTTTGAACCTGATCCGGCTCATACCGGCGCGAGGGACGGAGACTAGAATGACGCTCGACGCGTTCACAGCCTTCTGCAAATCCCTCCCCCAATCGACCTATGTCTGCCAGTGGGGCGGCAGCCATGTCTGGAAGATTGGCGGCAAGGTCTACGCCATCGCAGGCGACGACAACGGCGAGATCACCGGTGTCTCGTTCAAGGTCACGCCCATCGCCTTCCATATCCTGAAAGAACAGCCCGGCTGCCGCGGCGCGCCCCACCTTGCCTCGCGCGGTATGAAATGGATCCAGCGCACCAGCGCCGAAACCATGTCCGATGACGAACTCCTCACCTACCTGCGCGACAGCTACCGCCTCGTCGCCGCAGGCCTGACGAAAAAGCTCCAGAAGGAACTCGGCCTCTCGCCGGCCGTCCCGAAAGGCTTCCCGTCATGAGCCGCCTGACTGCCGCTCCGCCCGCGCCCGCCAATGTGCAGGCCGTCCTCGACGCGCTGCCCGCCGCCCCGCGCGCCTATCTCACCCAGCTGCGCACCCTCATCCGTGACACGGCCAGCAAAACGCCCGGCGTCGGCCCGCTCACCGAGACGCTGAAATGGGGCGAGCCCGCCTTCCTCACCGAGGCCACGAAAAGCGGCACGACGATCCGCCTCGGCTGGAAGCCCGCCACGCCAACCACCGCCCAGCTCCTCGTCCATTGTTCCACCACGCTGGTGAACGAATGGCGCGATCTCTATGCCGGCACGCTCGCCTTCTCCGGCACCCGCGCCATCCTGCTCGATTTGACCGCGCCCCTGCCGCGCCCCGAACTCGCCCATTGCATCGCCATGGCCCTGACATACCACTCCAGAAAGCAAGCCTCATGAACAAGCCCGCCGACCAGTCCGCCTTCGAGACGCCCAAAGTCACCACCGGCCCGCTCCCCGCCAGCCGAAAGGTCTACACCCATCCGCCACAGGCGCCCGATATCTCCGTGCCCCACCGCGAGATCGACCTGCACCCGAGCGCCAATGAGCCCGCCCTGCCCGTCTACGACACGTCCGGCCCCTATACCGACCCCTCGGTC
>NZ_JBBKXE010000044.1:0-3449 GCF_037969335.1 Hyphomonas sp.
GGCCAGATCAGTCGCCGCCTCGACACTTCATAGACCGGTATGCCGCCTGCGCCCTCCAGGTGCCGCAGGCCGCTCGGCCCCTCGATCATCACTTCGCGCACATCGGACAGCGCCGGCCCCACCAGCGCCACCCGCCGGCATCCGGCCCTCACCGCCATGCGCACCCAGTCAGCCCCCGCCCGCGTCTTGCCGGCGCCACGTCCGCCCATGAGCAACCATGTCCGCCATGGGCCCGGCGGCGGAACCTGCGTATCCAGCGCGGCGAACAGGAACGGATTTCGTTTCAGGTAGTCCCTCATCTCCGTAGGCCGATTGTTCAATCCGTACCGCATCGCCTGCGCCCTCAGCGCGTAGTCTTGCGGCGTCCAGGCGTCGTTGCTGTTCAACTGCTTCAAGGCGCTCCCAAACGTCATCCTTGTCCTCCGCCGCATCCGTGTCCGTTTCCGTGTTATCTTGCGCCGCGCGCCCTGCCGCCCGCATCGCCGCCTCCGTATGGCGCCGCTCCGCCGCCAGCCGCAGCATCTGCGGACGCTCCACCTCGCCACCATTCGCCATTGTGTCGGCCAGCGCGTCGAACTCCCGGCGCAGGCTCAGCCACGCCATCTCGAACGGCGCCTCCGACCCGTCGAGACTGCCTGCATGGATAGCTGCGTTCACCGTCTTCCGCTCCCGCGCCTCCCGCCCACTCACCTGCAATCGTTTTCCCGGTGTAATCATGGAGCGGAGTATACGGCAAAAAGGAGTTCGGTCGGACACGCCCGCCCTATTCCCCGCACCAAACCGCCCAGAACAAGTACCACCCCTGCCTGAAAGCCAGACCTTTCCCGCCTTATTCGGGGCGCAGCCTCCAATCATTGCAATCCAGCAATGAAAGGAAAACGCCATGCTCGCCGCCGTCAGGATACGTGCCCACGCCCCCCTCTTGTCCCGCTCGGGCCAGTGGCTCGGATCGATCCTGGCGGCGGCGGCATTCGCAGCCGGTGCGGCCTGGGCCGACCAGGAACCGCGCCTCGTGACCCCGAATGACGCCACAACCGGCGCCCTTCTGCTCAAGTCCTCCACGCCCGGGAAATATATCGAAGCCCCGTCCCTGCTGACGGATGTGCAGATCGACATTTCCGGACCGATCGCCCGCACCCGCGTCACCCAGCGCTTCGAAAACACGACCGATGGCTGGATCGAAGGCGTCTATGTCTTCCCCCTGCCCGACGAAAGCGCTGTCGATACGCTTCGCATGCAGATCGGCGACCGTTTCATCGAAGGCATGATCGAGGAACGCCAGAAGGCGAAAGCCATCTATGAACAGGCCAAGTCGGAAGGCAGGAAAACCGCCCTGCTCGAACAGGAACGGCCCAACCTCTTCACCAATTCCATCGCCAATATCGGTCCCGGCGAGACGATCATTGTCCAGATCGAATACCAGGAAACGGTCCGCCTGACAGACGACCAGTTCTCCCTCCGCTTCCCGATGGTGGTTGGCCCCCGATACAATCCGGCCCCACAAATCCTCACCGCGTCGCTCGGCGATGACGGCTGGGCCGTGGTCGACCCCGTGCCGGACCGGACCCGCATCTCGCCGCCCGTCCTCAACCCGGTCATCGGCAACACGAACCCGCTGACGTTGAACGTCTCCCTCAATGCCGGCTTCCCGGTCGGAGAGCTGGACTCCACCTATCACCCGATGGACGTGGACTGGTCCGGCGCGAACGCCGCAAACCTCACACTGTCGGCAGGCAGCGTCCCCGCCAACCGCGACTTCGAACTGACTTGGACGCCAAAGGCCTCCAAGGCCCCCAGCGCCGCCCTGTTCCGCGAAACCGTCGACGGCGAGCCCTATTACCTCCTGATGGTCACGCCGCCGGTCGCCACGCAATCGGCACCGCCGCCACCGCGCGAGATCACCTTCATCATCGACACGTCGGGCTCCATGGGCGGCGAGTCGATCCGTCAGGCCCGCCAGAGCCTCGCCATGGCTGTCCAGCGCCTCGCGCCCACTGACCGGTTCAACGTGATCGAGTTCAACTCCGTCACAAATGCCCTGTTCAGCCACCCGGTCGATGCGACACCGTCAAACATCGCCCGCGCCACGAACTGGGTCGAGCGACTCGAAGCCACTGGCGGCACCGAAATGCTGCCGGCCCTGCGCGAGGCCCTAGCCGATCACGGCAATGCCGACGGCCGCCTGCGCCAGGTTATCTTCCTCACCGACGGCGCCATCGGCAACGAGCAGCAGCTGTTCGAAACCATCAGCCGCAATCGCAAGGATGCCCGCATCTTCACGGTCGGTATCGGCTCGGCCCCGAACAGCTTCTTCATGTCCCGCGCCGCCGAACTGGGCCAGGGCACCTTCACCCATATCGGCGATGTCGATGAAGTCGCCGCCCGCATGGGCGCCCTCTTCACCAAGCTTGAAAGCCCGGCCATCACCAATGTCGCCGCCACATGGCCCGACGGTTCTGCCGTCGAGGCATGGCCCTCGCCTCTACCGGATGTCTATGCCGGCGAAACGCTGGTCATCGCCGCCCATGCCGCTGCGAAAGACGGTCTGGTCTGGGTCTCCGGCCTTAACGGCGACCAGCCATGGAAAGTCGGCCTCCCCGTCAAACAGGCCGCCGAGCGTAAAGGCATCTCCAAACTCTGGGCCCGCAAGAAAATCACCTCGCTCGAACTCGACCGCGCCCGGTCCGACACGCTGCCAGACCTGGTCGACGACCAGATCCTGAATGTCGCCCTCGCCCACCATCTCGTCTCGCGCCTCACCAGCCTCGTCGCTGTCGACGTGACGCCCACCCGGCCAGACGGCGCAACGCTCGAAAGTGCGACTGTGCCCCTGAACCTTCCGGCAGGCTGGGATTTCGGCAAGGTCTTCGGCCATGACGGCATCCGCTCCGACGCACCGATGATCCCGGTCGACGCCCTCGCCCTGCGCAAGCCGGACGCCCATGGGGCCAACGCCCCGAAGCAAGTCGAACGCGGCGTACCCCTGCCAAATACCGGCACCCTTTCCGACCTGAAACTGCTCGCAGGTATAATCCTCGTCCTCATCGGCTTCATGCTGAAACTCGTCTTCCGGAGGATACGGCCCCATGCCGCTTGACCAGTTACGCAGAGGACCCCCACCCAACCTCCCCCTTTCAGGGGGAGGAGCTGTCTTTCCCGTGGCACGGACTGTTCTCCCCCCTGAAAGGGGGGAGTTAGAGAGGGGTCAGCGGTCCATCAAATTCAAGGCAAAATTCCTCACAACCGCTCTCCTCCTCGCCGGCCTCCTCCTCGTCGGGAACGGCGCGTACATGAAGGCCAAGGCCAGTCTCTCCCAGGTCCTCCTCACCCAGGCATGGGAAAAGACGCTCACCGGCGACACAGACGCCCGCCCCTGGCCCTGGGCCGACATCACCCCCGCCGCGCGGCTTGAGCTGCCCCGCCTCCACGCCTCCGCGATTGTCCTGAAC
>NZ_JBBKXE010000045.1:0-21231 GCF_037969335.1 Hyphomonas sp.
TCGCGCTAGGCTGGCGCCATGATCCTGTATAACTATCCCGGCGGGCCCAACCCGCGCCGCGTCCGCATCTTCCTCGCCGAGAAGGGCATCGCTGTGTCCATGGAAACCGTGGACATCATGACTCGCCGCAATCGCCAGCCCGATTTCCTCGAGAAGAATCCCACCGGCGGCATTCCCATCCTCGAGCTGGACGACGGCACCTGCATTTCCGAAAGCGTCGCGATCTGCCGCTATTTCGAGGAATTGCACCCCGAACCGCCTCTGTTCGGCACCGGCGCGAAAGAGCGCGCCATCATTGAAATGTGGCTGCGCCGGGTCGAGCTGAACCTGATGGTGCCGATCGGCATGGTCTGGGTCCATGGCCATCCGCTGACGGCCAAGCTGATCCGCCAGATCCCCGAAGCCGCCGCGCAGAACCGCGTCCGCACGGCCATGGGTTACAAGCTGCTCAACGACCAGCTGGCGGAGAATGAATTCATCGCCGGCGACGCCTATAGCGTGGTCGATGCCGTTGCCCTCGCCACCTATGATTTCGGCGCCGGTCTGGTCGGCGTACCCCCCGCAGACGGCCTCACCCACCTCGCCCGCTGGCACGCCGCCGTCTCCGCCCGCCCCAGCGCCACGGCCTGACGCGACAGCGGGTTGACGTCAGCGCCAGCCACGGCCAAGCCTTGCGGCATGCCTATATCCATTCCGTCCGATATCGCCCACATCATCCAGCTCGCCATCGCGCCCGTCTTCCTGCTTGCAGGTATCGGGGCCCTGCTCAACGTGATGACCAACCGCCTCGCTCGTGTGGTTGACCGCTGGCGAAAAGTGGAGGGCTTCATGACCGAGCTCAGCGAAGACCTCCGCCAGCGCCATGTCCCGGAACTTGCGGCCATCGACAAGCGGATGATCCGCATCAATCGCGCGGTGACGCTGTCAGCGCTGTCAGCCCTGCTGATCTGCCTTGTTATCGTGACGCTTTTTGCCGGACAGCTGGTGCGCACAGATGTCTCGAACCTGGTCGCCGTCCTGTTCGTTGCGTCCATGGGCGTGTTGATCGTCGCGCTTGTCTATTTTCTCTCGGAAATTTCCATTGCCACCCGGACCCTGCGCGTTGCCCCGCACCTGCTGACGTCCAAGACAGCGCGAACCCGAAAAAAGGCGCCGACCGACCTGTCCTAGTCGTCGGTGCCCCAGTGCGGCAGCGGCGGATCGACCGGTTTGGACGTATCGAATTCCACCCGGAAGAAGCGTTCGGGACGCGCCAGTTCATAGGCAAATAGCGAATCCGCCGGGCGGACCTCGACGGCCCAGACATTCGCGTTTGAAACCGGAATGCCCTCACGGTCGAACAGGGCCTTTGTTGCGTCGTCGGCCGGAAAGTCCTGCCGCGAGCCGCTGCCCGCCGCTACCGTTCTGCCGCCATAGCCGCTCAAGGCATCCACGCTGCCATCCTCGTGCAGGTGGACATGATGCAAGCCCAGCGCGCCCTCGGCCCGCGTCAACACCCAGGTGCGCGAGCGATCATCGCCCACCGCCAGCGGAATACGGATTTCCGATGCCGAACAGTCGCGCACATGCATGACAACACGCTCGGCGCGCCAGGCATCATCGGCCGCGTCCTCGCTGACGATTTCCCCCTCAAAGGCCTGACCGCACAGCAGTGCCACCCGGTCCCAGAACTGGGATTGCGGCGATGGCCCGCACGATGTGAGCGAAAGGGCGACGAAACAGAAAAGACCAGAACGCAAAAGCATGAGGCGCAGCCTAGACAGGCTGCGCCTCGATGCAATCAATTCCTCGTCCGCGATCAGGCCGGGTTGGGTTCCGGGTCGCCCAGGCCGGTATCGCCCTTGGGCTTGCGGCGCTTGCCGATAACCGGGACAGCCGAAGCCGGGCCGGCATCATTGTCGTCGAAGTCAGGCCGGGTCGGCTTGTTGCCCTTCAGCAGTTCGGCAATCTCGGCGCCGCTCAGCGTTTCGTATTCGAGCAGGCCATTGGCAATCGCTTCCCACTCAGACCGCGTTTCGGTCATGATGCGGCGCGCTTCGTCCATGCCGGTCTGGATCAGCTTGCGGACCTCTTCCTCGATCTTGCGCGAGGTCTCTTCCGAGATATGGGAGGACTGCATCAGCTGCTGGCCAAGGAACACGTCGCCCTGATCCGAGCCGTAATCGACAGGACCGATATCGTCGGCAAAGCCCCAGCGCGTGACCATCGCCCTTGCAAGGCGGGTCGCTTGCTGGATGTCGGAGGCGGCACCGGCTGTGACGTGGTCATGGCCGAATTTCAGTTCCTCGGCGACACGTCCGCCCATCATGATGGCCAGGCGGCTGGTCATCTCGATCTTGGACATGGACAGTTTGTCGTCTTCCGGCAGCTGCATCACCATGCCCAGCGCACGTCCGCGCGGAATGATGGTGGCCTTGTGCACAGGATCGGCCGACGGCACTTTCATCGCCACGATCGCGTGACCGGCTTCGTGCCAGGCTGTCAGCTCTTTTTCCTTTTCGGACATCACCATCGAGCGGCGTTCCGGTCCCATCAGGACCTTGTCCTTGGCATCTTCGAACTCTGCCATCGCCACGACGCGCTTGCCGCGACGGGCCGCGAGCAGGGCCGCCTCGTTGACGAGGTTGGCAAGGTCCGCACCCGAAAAGCCCGGCGTACCGCGTGCGATCGTCTTGGTGTCGACGTCCTTGGCCAGCGGCACATTGCGCATGTGGACGCGCAGGATTTTCTCGCGGCCGATAATGTCAGGATTGCCGACAGTGATCTGGCGGTCAAAACGACCGGGACGCAGCAGGGCTGGATCAAGCACGTCAGGCCGGTTGGTCGCGGCAACAAGGATGATCCCCTCATTGGCTTCAAAGCCGTCCATCTCGACCAGCAACTGGTTCAGTGTCTGCTCGCGTTCGTCATTTCCGCCGCCGAGGCCTGCGCCGCGCGAACGGCCGACTGCGTCGATTTCGTCAATGAAGATGATGCACGGCGCCGAGCGCTTGGCCTGTTCAAACATGTCGCGCACGCGGCTGGCGCCGACGCCGACGAACATTTCGACAAAGTCGGAACCGGAAATCGTGAAGAAGGGCACGCCGGCCTCGCCAGCCACAGCACGGGCGAGCAGCGTCTTGCCGGTGCCGGGAGGGCCGACCAGGAGGGCGCCCTTGGGGATCTTGCCGCCGAGGCGCTGGAATTTGGATGGGTCCTGCAGGAATTCGACGATCTCCTGCAGCTCTTCCTTGGCTTCATCAACACCGGCGACATCGTCAAACGTGACGCGGCCATGCTTTTCGGTGAGCAGGCGGGCGCGCGACTTGCCGAAGCTCATCGCCCCGCGTCCGCCGCCGCCCTGCATCTGGCGCATCATGAAGAAGACAAAGCCGACGATCAGGACGATCGGCAGGATCGAGAAGATCAGCGAGGCAAAATTGTTGCGGCCACTGTCAGCGTCGATCGTGAACGGCACACCTTCTTTGACGAGGATGCCCTGGGTTTCCATGTCGAGGCCGCGCAGTTCGCTGACCAGCGTGCGATTGTCGGTCGTCTTCACAACGATCTGCTGGTCGCCCAGCGTCGCCTCGACCACTTCACCGCCGTCGATCAGCTTGTAGATTTCGGACAGTTTCGCCTTGTCGGCATGATCAGCTTCAGAGGTACCGCCCATGGCGACGGCCATGCCGATGACAAGCAGGGCGATGGCCCCCCAGATGGCAAGATTGCGCACGTTCATATTCGGTCTCTCAATTTTAAGTGTTCCTGATCTCTAACATAGGAGCAGCGTTACACAAAAACGACTCCTTTCCGCTTAACATGCAGCAATTGTCATGCCTGACCGACAAGCAGGCCGCGCAAATCGCCAAGGCGCCGGATCAGTAATGGATCCGGGCCATCCAGCCCGGCTTCCGGGACGAGGTGAACAATTGCACCCTGCCGGCTAACCATCGCGCCGCCCAATGTCGCACCTGAAAAAGCCCGCGGGGCCCGCACCCGGTCAGCCAGCGATTGCAGGTTTTCCCGCCGTGGAGGGGTCTCCCGGCCCGTCACGGCCTGGATCAGGATACCCATCCCACGCGCGCTGCTTTCCGAGCCGAGCATCGTCATATCTGCCGTGATACGGGCAGGGCCGGACACGCACACATGGTCGCGCAGCCAACGTCCGAGCCGGACATCCTCAATTGCGCGCAGCGCTCCGAGGTCATCCAGACACCGCGAAATCCGAGCGTGAAGCACGCGAGAGCCAGCCAGTAATTGCCGCATCCGCACCCGCTCATAGACCGGATTGTCGTTCGTCGGGTCCTCGACCCAGTCGGCGCCCCGTGATTTCAACATGTGTCGCAAATCGCTGCGGCGTGCCGTCAGCAGCGGCCGGGCGATCCGGACGCCCTCCCCTTCCGGCCAGACAGGCGACGGTGAGAGGGCCTGCATCCCGGCAAGCCCGTACCAGGTCGACCCCTGCCGGGCCCGCATCAGAAAGGTCTCGGCCTGGTCATCTGCCGTGTGGCCGGTCAGCAGGATCGCGCCGCCTTGCGCCTTCAGCGCGCAGGCCAGCGCCGCATGCCGGGCCCGCCGGGCGGCGGATTGTCGACTGACGGGGGCGTCCCACTGCAACGTCTCGTGACGTATCCCGAGCGACCGGCAGATCTCGCCAACCCGCACGGCCTCGCCAGCAGACGCATCGCGCAGGCGGTGGTCAAATGTGAATGCGATAAGGTCCCGGCCACGCGCCTGTGCCCAGTCGTGTGAAAGATGCAGGAGCGCGAGGGAATCGCTGCCGCCGGACACGGCGACTCCGACCGGGCCGGTTCCCGCCGGACACAGCCGATCAAGGGCTGCGAGAGCGGGCGTTAGCGTCTCTAGTTGTCGCACCCGGACTTGGTCCGCTCGACCGCCGACAGGTCGCGCGTCACACCCGAAGCATTCGGGTAGCGTTTCGGCAACGTGTCGAGCGCGAGGCAGGCCTTCTCCTTGTCGCCAATGAGGCGCATGGCCCGGGCCAGTTTCACCAGCGCGTCAGGCGCGCGCGGATCGTTCGGGAATGACCGGATCATGGTGGTGTAAGCGGCGCCGCTGTCAGCATAGGCTTTCTGCTGGTACAGCGTCTCGCCGAGCCAGTAATGGGCCTCGCCCGCTTGCGGATCATTGCCGAACTTCTCGAGGAACAGGCGGAAGGCGGCCTCAGCCCCGGCATAGTCGAACTGGATCAGTTTCGATTTGGCTGCAGCAAATAGCGGACCGGCTTCGCCCGGCAGATTGCTGGCCGATATGGTCCCAAGCGATCCGGACGGCAGGTTCAGTCCGTCTTCCGACGGGTTGTTCGAGATTGGAGTCGACGACTGACGCATACCGGACGCGCTGTTGGCGAGGCCGGCTGCGGACGCTTCATTGGTCGGCGTGATCAGCCGGGTCGGCCCGGAATTGCCGAGGCTGCCGGACTGGGGTGAAGACGGCGAAGCGGCGGAATAGTCGCCGCTCTGCACCGAACCGGGATAGGCGGAACCCGGCTCAGCGGCAGGGTCTGCAAAGGCGGGGTCTCCGCCAAGGCGGGCCTCAAGCGCGGCCAGGGTGCGGCCCTGCGCATCGAGCTGTTTGCGCAGCTCACCGATACTGTCGGAAAGTGATTCATTATCGCGCTGGAGAGCGTCGTTCTGGTCGCGCGCCTGGGAAAGCTGGAATTCCATGGTCTCGACGCGACCGGTCAGGGTCATGATATCGCCGATAAGATTGTTCGCCTGGACTTTAAGGTCCGCATTCTGCTGGCGAACCATTGTCACCTGTGCGGCGAGGTCAGAGCTGGTAACGCCCTGAGAGATCGGCGCACTTCGCTGCGCCGTCGCCGGTGAAGCAGCGAGCATAAGGCAGGCAAGGGCGAGAGCCGGGGCTTTGAACATGGATGCATTATCTCCGCGCAGTTTGGTCGCCACCATACAAAAACAGCCGGGGCCAAAATAAGGCACCCGGCTGCATATTGTAGGCCGTTCAGCAGAACAGCTTAGCTGGTCGAGCCGGAAACGATTTGCGTGAAACCGTTACGGTACAGAGCCCAGGACTGCTCGTCGCTGCCAGCAGCGATCGGGCGTTCCTTGCCGTACGAGATCGTGTCGACCCGCGAAGGATCAACGCCGAGACTGACGAGGTAGTCTTTCACAACCGACGCGCGGCGTTCACCGAGCGCGAGGTTGTATTCGCGTGTGCCGCGCTCGTCGCAGTTGCCTGCCACGAGGATACGGACGCTTGGATAGGATGCCAGCCAGGCAGCCTGACGCTTCAGGATTTCCTGGTCGTCGGCATCAAGGCGGTAGTTGTTGAGGTCGTAATAAACGCGCTCACCAACGTTGACGCGGAAATCGTCGAGCGAACCAGCCAGCGGGCCGGTAGGCTTCACAACTTCTTCGACAACAGGTGCAGTAGGCGCTGGCGCCGTTTCGACGACTTCAACCGGCGTCGTATCTTCAACGACAGGCGCGGGCTTGGAAGCGCAGGCGCCGAGCGAAATCAGTACGAGGGCGGCGGCGGTAAGTTTCAGTGACTTTTGCATTGCTAAGACTCCCCTGGATGTCCTTAGAGCGATATTGACGCCTTGCGGCGGGCGTTTTGTCAACAAGACGACGATTAGCGCTTGAGTGATTCCATATTCGGACGGAAATCAGGCGACAATCGGGCGGTGACTTAACCGAGCGTCGTTTTGCACAAATTTGTCGTCATGTCTCCATAAAGCAACGCCCCCGGACCATTCCGGGGGCCTTTAACTGCTAATTTTATTGCAGAAGCGGCGACCAGGCCGGATCTGACGCGTCGGTTTGGGTCTGCAAACGCTGTTCGTTGCGTCCTGAGAGGTCGACCGACCAGAGCTGCGGACCTGCGCCGGGACGTGATTCGCGGAAATAAACGATCACGCGGCCATTCGGCGACCAGTCCGGGCCCTCATCGAGATAGGCTTCGGTGAGCAGGCGCTCGCCTTTGCCGTCAATCCCGATCACGCCGATATAGAACCGGCTGCCAGACTGTTTGGTGAAGGCGACGAGATCGCCGCGCGGGCTCCAGACGGGCGTGGAATAGCTGCCCTTGCCGAACGTGATCCGGCAGGCCGAATCGCGACCACCCGACGGGCAGGTCCGCGGGCTGCCATCGGCATTCATGATGTAGAGCTGCGGGCTCCCGCCCCGGTCGGATGTGAACACGATGGAATTGCCGTCCGGTGACATCGAGGGCGATGTATCAATGGCCGGATGGTCTGTCAGGCGCCGCGATTCGCGGGTCCGCAGGTTCATGATGTAAATGTCGGAATTGCCGCGCTCGGCCTGGGTCATCAGCACGCTCTGCCCATCACGCGAGAAGCGCGGCGCAAAGGTCATGCCCGGGAAGTTTCCGAGCAATTCCTGACGGCCTGTCTCGATATTGAAGAGATAGACGCGCGGCTTGCCACCTTCATAGGACATGTAGGTGATTTCCTGCGCCGACGGCGAGAAACGCGGTGTCAGCACCGTGTTGCGGCCGGGTGTCAGGTATTGCTGGTTGGCACCGTCACTATCCATGATGGCGAGGCGTTTCACGCGGGCCAGTTTCGGACCGGTCTCGGCAATATAGACGATGCGCGTATCGAAATACGGGTCTTCGCCGGTCAGGCGCTGGTAGATCGAGTCGGCGATCTTGTGGGAAATGCGGCGCCAATTGTCCGGCGTCGTGGTCAGGCGGCGGCCCGGCTGGCCATTGATGCGCATGACTTCGCCGGCATAGACGTCCCACAGGCGGAACGAGACGGCGATCTTGCCATCGGGCAGTTCTTCATAGGCACCAACAACCAGGCCGTCGGTCTTGATGATCTTCCAGTCGGCAAAGCGCGGCTGCACGTCCAGCGACAGGTCCTTCTGGATGAAGGAGGCCGGGTTCTGCATTTCGAACAGGCCGGTCGAGGCGAGATCGGCGCGCACAACGTCGCTGATCTGCTTGGCCATCGCGGCGTCGGCCCCGGAAATCTGGAAGTCCGGAATGGCCAGCGGTGTCGGCGTGAAATTGCCGTCGGTGACCCGCACCTGCAGCTGCGCCGCAGACGGCAGGGCAAAGCTCGTGGCCAGCAGGAACGCTGATAACAGCGCCATCAGGATACGTTTCATTCGATAGTCTCCTTGAAACTTTGAGGGGCGGTCAATTCTCCGGCCCGATTGTCACGTCGATTTCCTGCCATTGGTCGTAATCGTCTGCAGGCAACTTGTATGGCGCGCACTTGCGCACCGCCCGAAGGGCAAGGTCAACCGGAATGCCGGAACGACCGATTGGCCGCGATTTGGGCGAAATCAGTTCGGCCGAATTGGACAGGGTGCCATCACGGGCCAGCTTCAGGCGCACCACGACATTGATCTGGTCTTCCTTCGGCAGGTCATCGACGCCGTTCCAGCAATAGCCGATCTGGCGACGGACTGCCGCCTGAAGCGAAGCGGTATTGCCGGTTCGGTCGCCCGCGCCCTTGCGCGGTTGCTGGGCATCGGCCAGCACGGGCTTCTGGATGCGCGGCGGTTCCTGCGCCGGCGGGGCCTTGCGCTCGTTCTGGGCCTTGGTCTTCAGCACGTCTTCGAAATCATTGAGGAAATCGAGGTCATCGGACTCGGTCTTGGGCTTCGTCTTCTGGACCAGTTTCTCTTCCTTCTTCGGCTCCGGCTTCTTCTTTTCCGGCTCCTTGACAGGCGCGGGCTCGGGATCCGGCTCGGCCTTCTCGTCTTCTACAACAATGTCATCCTCGCTCGGTTCCTCGGCGCGGGTGTCATTGGCGTCGACTTCGTCAGCCGTCAGGTCTTTCTGGTCGTCGGGCTTGGCCTCTTCTTCGGGCGTCTCTTCCGGCACCGGCTCGGCTTCAGGTTCGACCTCGGCCTTGGGAATCGCACTCACATTGGTCACAAGGCCGATGTCTAGAAACTCGATCGGCACATCAATGGCGCTCGCACATTCAGGCAGGCGCATCAGGATATCAATCGGGCCGAGGCCCGGCTCCTCACGCTGGAGCTTGGCGATCGCCTTGTCACACTCGGATTTCTGGTTCGGCCACGACATTACCGCCAGCGCGATAACGCTCGCGTGGAGAAGGGCCGAAAGGGTGAAACCGCGAAGCATGGGTGCTGAAGGCCCTCGCTATTTCTTCTGTTCGGTCACGAAGGCGAGGCGGGTATAACCGGCCGCGCGGACTTCGGACGTCACTTCCATGATCCTGCCATAGGGAACGGACTCGTCGGCGCGCAGGTACATCTGCTGCTCGTAGCCTTCGCCGATGATGGCGGCGAGTTTTGCGCCGAGCTCATCCACGGTCACTTCCGTATTCTGAATGAATATCGTGCCGTCAGCCTTGACCGAGATGGCCAGCGGCGCATCATTCGGCTCGGTCTTGATCGGCCCGGATACGGTCTTCGGCAGGGCGACATCCTCGCCGCGCACCAGCAGGGGCGCGGTGATCATGAACACGATCAGCAGCACCAGCATGACGTCGACAAATGGTGTGACGTTGATTTCAGCATTCAGCGCGCGCCGTCCGCGCCGCCCGCCCTTGCCGCCGGATCCGAGGATAAGTCCCATGCCCTAGTCCCTCGCTGCGTCGGACGCACGGCGCGACAGGCGCACCAGGACATCCTGCGAGAATGTGTCGAGCTGGTCGCCGAACTTGGTCAGGTCGCCAGTGAACTTGTTGTAGAAAATAACCGCCGGAATGGCGGCCACAAGGCCCATGCCGGTGGCGAACAGGGCTTCGGCAATCGGGCCTGCCACGGTGCCGAGGCTGGTATCCTGCTGGGCTGCGATATTGAGGAAGGCGTTCATGATGCCCCAGACGGTGCCGAACAGGCCGATAAAAGGCGACGCGGAACCGATCGTTGCGAGCACGCCCAGCCCGCTGCCGGCTTTGCCGATTTCGCGGTCGACCGTCGCGCGCATGGATCGCTCCGCCCGGCCGACGAGCGCTGCTGCCTCCGCCGGTTGCGGTTGTCCGCGCTTTGCATCCGACCACTCGCGCGCCGCCGACGCAAAGACGCGGCTGGCTGCGTCGCCAGCAACCTGGCCGGGGCGCATGTCGAAATCTTCCGTGCGGCCGCTCCAGAACGCAGCTTCGAACTGCTTGGCTTTCTTGCGGGCGCTGCCGAGCGAGAAGGTCTTTTCGGCGATGACCATCCACGACCAGACCGAGGCGGCCAGCAGGCACAGGAGCACCACTTTGACAATCGGGTCTGCATCGAAAACCAGTGAGAGTAGCGAGAAGTCACTATTGCTGGCGGCCGTGCCAATCGCTTCGGATTCCATGAGATTCCCTGCTCCTTGAAGTCTGCGGGCTGCGTGCGCGCCGCGTATGAGTCTGTGCCGTCGGCGGGGGCCTCGGCGTCTGCCCCTGTTTCCACACCAAATCTGGCGGAAACACGGCAGGCACGCGAGTTTCCGCAGCTGGTTAACCGATAGGGGCTTTTGGTTAAGGATTAGTGGCTGACAACCGGGTTCGCTGCACTGCAGCAAGAACGCGGCAAACGGGCTTAGAGGATAGGTGCGGCGAGGCGCAGAATGTTCTCTTTCATGCGCCGCCAGTTCGACCGCGTCGCCCAGGCTTCGGGATCGATATAGGTGCATTGGTCGAGATAACGTTCGCGCATTTCGTCCAGCTGGCCGGATACGGCCCGGTCATAGGCGATCAGGGTCAGCTCGAGATTCAGGTAGAAGCTTCGCGTGTCCATATTGACCGTGCCGACCATCGAAATCGTGTCATCCACCAGTACGCATTTCGTGTGCAGCAGGCCGTCAGAGTATCGCGCGATACGAATGTCGGCGGCCAGGAGGTCCTCGAAAACTGACTCGCTGGCATATTGGGCGAGTTTCGAATCGATCTTCGCAGGCACGATCACATCCACGGCAACGCCTCGCTTGCGGGCCGCCTTCAGGGCCAGTGTCAACGTCTCATCGGGGATGAAATAGGGCGTGATGATCGACACGCGCGTATGGGCGGCAAAAATGGCCGAGACGACCCATTCATGGATCGGGCTGTCGCGCGTTTCCGGTCCGGACGGCAAGAGTTGCAGCGACACGTCCCCGGCCGGCGCCACTTCCGGACGGTCGGTCGGCAAGTCGCGCAGGGCGTCCCGGTCAACGTCAAGCCCGACACAATCGAAAATATAGTCGGCATTGAACACGCAGCCGAGCGAATCGACGATCCGCCCCTCCAGCCGGAACATCGTGTCGACCCATTGGCCGACCGACTTGTCCTTCTTGAAGAATTTCGGATCGACCAGGTTGGCGCTGCCAATATAGCCAATCGACTGGTCGATCACGATCAGCTTGCGGTGATTGCGAAGGTCGGAACGTTGGGACAGCGACTTGATCAGGCCGACCGGCAGCGAGGCTTCCACATCCACGCCCGCCTGACGCAGGCGCTGCAGCCAGCTCGATCTGAACAGCGCCTTGCTGCCGAAACTGTCTGCGAGGAGATTGCAGTCGACCCCGCGCTTAGCGGCCCGTACCAGCGCTTCCATCACCGCTGTTACGCGCCCCTCGGGTTCGACAATATAGAATTCGAGGAAGCACGTACTAGTCGCCTGATCGATATCGGCGACAATCCGGTCGAGTATGCTGCCCGCGTCTTCGAGCAGTTCCAGCTTGTTATCGTGCGTCACCGGGAAACCGGAATGGGTTGCCACGCTCAGGCTGAGCGCCCGCATCGTGTGGGAGGCTTCCAGCACGACGTCCTGCAACGGGTCTTCGGTCATGCCGTAACGGCGCGAGTAGAATTGCCGGATACGCGCGCCCTGCCTGAGGCGCTTGCGTCCCATCCGGTGGTCACCGAACAGGAAGTAGAAGAATATCCCGAAATAAGGCAGAGAGAACAGGATGATGATCCAGGCCAGCGTCGTGCTGACCGCCAGTTTGCGGTAGAGCAACCTGAAGGTCAGGCCGACCGAGATCAGGATATGAAGGGCAAAGACGAGTGAACTTGGTAGCAAGGCGGTCCCCTTCAACACGTACTGTCGAACGCCGGATGGAACCTTGTGTTCCAGCCGCCATATGAGCAGCATGAGCCACTCTCTCGAAATCCTGACCTGGAATATCCAGGCCGCTATTGGCACGACCAAGTATTCACAATACCTGACCCGCGCGCACCATCAGGTGTTCAATACCAGCGCCAAGCGCTCAACGTTGGAAAAAATCGCCGAAATCGTCAGTACCTATGACGTTGTCTGCCTACAGGAGGTCGATCTGGGCGGACGCCGGTCCGGTTTTTCCTGCCAGGCCGAGCAGATCGCGACCCTGTCGGGCCATTCGCACGTCGCCGTTCAGCGCAACCGGACAATCCCGGGAATCTCGCAGCACGGAAACGCGATTCTCAGTCGGTACGCTCTGTCTGATATCCATGATTTCAAACTGCCAGGACGCGTGAAGGGTCGCGGCTGCCTCATCGCCAATGTGCAGGTGGGACGGGGGATTTCAGTCGCAAACCTGCACCTCAGCCTTGGCCGGGATGACCAGGCCACGCAACTTTCGGCGGTGGGCGAACACCTGCCCCGGAAGAGTCCGTTCCTGGTGGTCGGAGACTTCAACTGTACGAACAGTTCCACTCATCTCGAAGCCTTCGCCGAGGCTAACAAGGCCCAGATCGCCAATCAACCGCAAATCCCGACCTTCCCGTCATGGCGCCCGCAGCGCGATCTTGACCATATCGTCTATTCCGACCTGGTGAGCCTTGAGCACAGGCGCAGTCACGCGCTTCAGCTGTCCGATCACCTGCCAGTTTCGGCCGAAATCCACTTCTGATGTTGCGAGAATAAAAAGCGGGGCCCCTTCCGGGGCCCCGCTCAAATTTTCTGGATGTTGGGCGCCCTATTCGAGCGAAGAAATCTCATCGCGCGCGGCGCTCAGGATTTCAACGATCCGGCGCTGGCGCGCCTCGTCAGCGAGCCGATTGCGCGCCGACGTTACGACGGCATGCCGCAACCTGTGCATCGCCGTACGCACGTCGGTTGGGTCGACGTCTTCCTCGGCGTGCAACAGGTCAGCGAGGCGCGCATGGATCGCGTCCACCATTTCCGTCTCGCGCTCAAGCTCGGCCTTGCCGTCATCCGTGATATGGAAAGTCTTCTTTCCGTCCTCGGTGCGCACTTCGGCCCAGCCAAGGTCCTGGATGATTTCCAGCGCCGGATACATGACGCCCGGACTCGGCTTGTAGGTGCCGCCGGTGCGCGTCTCGATTTCCTGTATCAGGTCATAGCCGTGGCGCGGCGTCTCATTGATCAGGCTGAGGGTCAGAAGGCGAAGATCGCCGTGGCCAAGTGGCCTGCCACCGCGGCGTCCGCCCCGGCCATGGTCACCGCGGCCATGACGGTGTCCGCCGCCCATTCCCATTTTCATGTGCCAGCGCGCGCGGCGCCCTTCTCCATTACATCCGTGCATGTTGTCTCCTTTGTTCTGGCGCCTGTGGCGGCCGAATCTGTCGTCATTGTCCAAAAGTTCGTCTGACAGAACAGGTCTGTCACCTGAATCCTGATTTCTCATAGATACTCCTTTTCGATATATCTAAACATAAAATAGTTTTAGATATATCTAAATACAAGTGGCGAGCACAAAAAAGGCCGGGCCGCCACAATGCCAGCAGGCTGACTTTCCGAATTATACTGTGATTACAGGGTTCTTAGGCCTTGTAGACGAACGCTTCCAGATGTTCGGCCACTTCACGGATCGGCCGGCGCAGGCGCCCATCGGCATGGATCATCACGGCCGTGATCTCCGCCTCGGAAATCAACTGGCCATCCCGCAGGCAGGCCTGCTCGAACCGGATACGCGGGCCGTCCATGCCCAGGTAGCGCGTGCGGATGTGCAGCAGGTCGTCCACCTTGGCCGGGCGCTTGTAGCTGACATTCACATTGGTCAGCGTAAACGCCGCCGGGTCTTCTCGGTCCAGCAGCGACTGGTGCGAGATTCCGGCATCGCGCAAATGATCCGACCGGCCACGCTCGAAGAAGCGCAGGTAATTGGCGTGGTAGACCATGCCCGTGAAATCGGTGTCTTCGTAATAAACGCGCACCGTGATCCAGTGCTGGCGTTGGGCATCGAAATTCTGGGCGTCGAGGATCGGCTGGGTCATGCTCTCCGCGTTAGCAGATCACCCTTGGTCCGTCATCTCCAGCGGACCGGTTTCGAAGCCCAATTCCTCTGCGCGAGTCTTGATCCGCTCCAGGGTTCCGGCGTCGAGGGATTTCTCGCGCGCGAGTATCCAGAGATACTTTCCGCTCGGGTCACCGACGAGTACGGCCGAATAGTCGGGCTCAAGATGCAGGATCCAATAATCGCCCCAGGCGAACGGCACCCAGGACGGCGCAAATTTCACCTTCAGGCGCGCATTGCCGGACTGTTCCATCACTCGCGCCACGCCCTTGGCCACCTCGACCGGACCATCGACGCTGCCCTTGTGGCAGGTATTGATCACGTCGATCCGGCCATCGGCTCGCTGGATATATTCCGCCGTTACACCGGCGCAGTTCTTCTCAAAACCATTGGGATAGCGGGCGATCTCATACCAGAGCCCCGCATAGCGCGTCAGGTCGACCTGCGGCACGGTCGGCGGGGCCGTTTCAGTGGCGCGGTAGTCCGGCTGGCTGGTGCAGGCAGAGAGTCCAAAGGCAGCGATCAAGGCAAACAGGCTGTGGCGTATCATCGTGAAATCCTCCTGCGCTGTATACGCGCCATAACGCATTTTGGTTTCACGCTTATCTGGTCAGAGTGGCTCGCGCATGCGAAGCCGGATCATTACCAACACACAGAGGCGTCATGACTACCCCTCCCCGCACCAGCCTCACCCCCATCCTGCGCGGCCTGCTCGGACGCTGCCCGGCCTGTGGCAAGGGCCACCTGTTTACCGGCTACCTCCGGCAGGCGCCCACCTGTTCCCATTGCGGCGAACCGATTGGCCAGATTCGCGCCGAGGATGGCCCACCCTGGCTGACAGTGCTGATCCTCGGCCCGCTTCTCGCGCCGCTCTCCTACATCGTGTCGATGAAGTCGCCCGCACCGCTCTGGATCAGCCTCATCGCCCTCGGGGTCTTCGCTATTGGCAGCGTCCTCTTCCTGCTGCCGCGCATCAAGGGCGGCTTCATCGGCCTCCTCTGGCGGATGCAGCAAACGGCCTAGGCTTACTTCTCGCCGAACAGGCCAGACTGCGCGCCGCCCGGCACCGGCAGGCCGAGTCGCTCATAGGCGAGCGGGGCTGCCGTACGTCCACGCGGCGTGCGGGCGACATAGCCCTTCTGCATCAGGTAGGGCTCGATCACATCTTCGACCGCATCTCGCGCCTCGGACAGGGCCGCTGCCAATGTCTCGACGCCCACCGGCCCCCCGGCGTAGGTGTGCACCAATGCGTGCAGGTAGCGCCGGTCGAGCGCGTCGAGGCCATCCGCGTCAATTTCCAGCCGCTTCAGCGCCCGGCCGGCTGCGGCCCGGTCAATCTTCGCGCCCTCGGCCTCGGCAAAGTCGCGCACCCGGCGCAGTAGGCGCAGCGCAATACGCGGCGTGCCCCGCGCCCGGCCCGCAATCTCGACAGCGCCGTCTTCCGTAATCGCGGCGCCGAGTTTCCGGGCCGCCGCCATGACAATATGTGCCAGTTCCTCGGGCTCGTAGAATTCCAGCCTGAGCGGGATGCCGAACCGGTCGCGCAGCGGCGTCGCTAGAAGGCCCGCCCGCGTTGTGGCGCCAACCAGCGTGAAGGGCGACAGGTCCAGCCGCACTGAGCGCGCCGAAGGCCCCTCCCCGATCACGATATCGAGGGCATAATCCTCCATCGCCGGATAGAGGATTTCTTCCACGATCGCCGGCAGGCGGTGAATTTCGTCAATGAACAGCACGTCATTGGGCTCAAGATTTGTCAGGATCGCGGCGAGGTCGCCCGCCTTGGCGATCACCGGCCCGGACGTCGCCCGGAAACCGACGCCCATTTCCCGCGCCAGGATCTGCGCCAGCGTCGTCTTGCCGAGGCCCGGTGGTCCGAACAGCAGTACATGGTCCAGCGCTTCCGAGCGCCCGCGCGCCGCCTCGACATAGACTTTCAGGTTCGACTTGGCTTTGCGCTGGCCGACATAATCTTCAAACGTCTGCGGCCGCAGCGCGCGGTCCAGCGCATCGCCGCCCTGCGCGTTCGGATCGGACAACTCACCCTCGCGGCTCACCGGCTAAGTTCCTTCAGCGCCGCCTTGACCAGCGGCCCGACATCGGAGTCACCGGCTGTCGAGGCGGCCGCCGCCACAGCCCGTGCCGCGTCGCTCTGGCCATAGCCGAGGTTGACCAGCGCCGAGATCGCCTCGCCGCGCGGCCCGGTTTTTGCCGCCGCCGGCGCAGTCGCCATGCCTGCGGCGCTGGCTGCATCGAACTTGCCGAACCGGCCCATGGGCGGCGCCTTGCCGCCAAGGTCGAGCACGATCCGCTCGGCCAGTTTCTTGCCGACGCCCTTGGCGCGCTCCAGCACGGCGGCATCGCCGAGCGCAATCGCGTCCATCAGTTCCGCTGGCGTGATCGCATCGAGAATGGCCATCGCCGCCTTGCCCGCCACGCCATGCACGTCCTGCAGGCGCACGAACCAGGCGCGCTCCTCGTCCGTCCCGAACGCATAGAGGGTGATCGCCGCTTCCGTCACTTTCGTCTCGACATGCAGCACGGCGGTCTCGCCTGCATGCACAACGCTCAGCAGGCGCGTGCCTGCCTGGCAGACATAGCCGACGCCGTTGACGTCGATCAGCACATGATCAAGGCCGAGCGCCGCAATCGTTCCGGTCAGGCGTCCGATAATCATTGTCCGGTCCTCAATTGCGGCGCGCCCGTCCTTCGACTTCGCTCAGGATGAGCGCTCCGGCAACTATGAGGCTCACCCTGAGCGAAGTCGAAGGGCGAGCCGGGCGAGACACGGATCATCCTCATGCCGCCCCCCGCTTCATCTCCAGTGGCAGGTGGTGCGCCGCGCAGATCGCGCAGGCGAGCGCATCGGCGGCGTCTTCCTTCATATCGCCTGCCCGCGGCAACAGGCGTTTGACCATGAACATGACCTGCGTCTTGTCCGCCGTGCCTGTGCCGACGACCGACAGCTTGATCTTGCGCGGGGCAAATTCGGCGACGGGAAGACTCGCGAGCGACAGGGCCGCCATGGCAGCGCCCCTTGCCTGGCCGAGCTTCAGTGCCGAGCGCGGATTGGCATTCACCAGTGTTTCCTCGATTCCCGCGGCATGCGGCGCATGCAGGCGGGCGATTTCGGCGACGGCGGTGAATATGCCAGCCAGCCGCGCGGCCATTTCCATGGTCGTATCGACCGAGATCACTCCATGCGCCACATGCGCGAGGCGGGCGCCGGTCTGCTCGACCACGCCCCAGCCGGTATGGCGCAGGCCGGGGTCAATCCCGAGAATTCGAATCGTCGCTGTCATGGGCCCTACCCTATCAGGCGTCGAGGTTAATGACAGCTTGCATTTTCCCCATTTGTTCCTGCTTTCCTGTGGCAGGGCAGGTCAACTCATCCACTTGAGCACGCGCGGCTCGATCGGGTTGGCAAATTCGCGGCCTTCGGTGCGGGCCTCGGTCCATTCGCGTTTCAGGCGCTGGTACCATTTGGCCTGCACGTCGATATCGTCGATCCAGAGCATCGCCTTCTGGTGGGCGAGCCCCATATTCTGCAGGTCGACCATGTCGCCGTCCTGGCGCAGGAACTTTTTTGCCATCGGGATGGCGAGGGGGACCGCAAGATTGAGGAGCGGCGCGCCGGTCCACCAGGTGAACTGGGTGATGCGCGTGCGCTTGGGCGCTTCCGGCGTCAGGCAGGTCAGCGTCAGAAGGCGCGTCTTTTCGTTGGAAATGATTTCCCAGCGAAAGCCCGGCAGCTGGAAGCGGATTTCCGTTTCGACATTGTCGCCGAATACCCAGCGATAGAGTTTCGAGTTCGAACTCGGCGCATGCCGGTCAATCGCCCAGCCGCGCTCGGTCGGAATGAATTGCTTCTCTTTCAGCTTCAGGCCCACCGAAGGCGGGCGCCACCACCATTGATTATGCACGAAGGGCACATGGGCCGGGTCCATCAGGCCGACCACGGCGTCGTCCATATGCGCGTTGAACACGTCATGGATGACGAAGCCCGGCTTGTCCGGCAGCGGGCCGAATTCCGGCGGCGGCACGGCGGGCGGCATGTCCACGCGCGGATTGTCGGCGACATAGAGATAGACCGCGCCATGGGCCTCATGCACGCGGTAACGGCGCACCTTCACCTTGCCGGGGTCGTAGCTGCTGCCTTCGGTCAGGCTCGGCATCAGTTTGCACACACCGTCCGTGCCGAAGCGCCAGCCATGATAGGGGCATTGCAGGGCCCACTCGCCATCGGTTTCCAGCTGCTTGCCTGCCGACAGGGGCACCAGCCGGTGCGGGCAGATATCGCGCAGCGCAAAGGCTTCCCCCGCCGGCGTGCGGCCGACGACGACCGGCTCGCCCAGCATCATGATCCGGTGTTGCTGGCCCTTTTTCAGCTCGCTCGACGGCGCCGCCAGATACCAGCTATCGGTCAGGTATCCCGCGTCGGTGATGCCTGTCTTGGTCTGGGGAGGGGTCTGTGTGTCAGCCATGACAAGCCTTATGGCGCAGGCGTCACGGTGATGTCGATACGCCAGGTGCCGATCTCTTCCCCGCCCTCCCAGGGACGGTGATTGACCATGTGGAGCGTCGCCTTGCCGGGCGCCGTCGCCGTCAGGTCAAAAGCCATGAAATGATTGCCGCCGGTCACGCCGGGCTGGTTCTGGAATTCCGGATGGGTCGGGCGCGTCGCTTCATCGACCAGTTCGAGGAAATCGGGCTGGTCCTGAATCTCCCAGACATAACCGGCTGTGGGAATGCCTTCGAGTTCGATACGGAGCGTCTGGCCGACCTGCATCGCCACCTCGCCGCGATCCTGTTCGGCTCCCGCATAGAGCAGGCCGCCTTCCAATTCGGTCACAGGGTCTGCCGGAGGCCCCATGCAGGCTGCAAGCAAGGGTCCGGCAAGGGCCGCAGGGAACAAGGAGCGCACCATCTGAAATCCTCCATCTGCGCTTTGCATAGCAGGAATTGGCCTGCGCGCCATGACGGCGCGTTGCGGATCAGTTCCGGATCGCGCCTTCGAATGTCACAGAGGCGCCGCCGGCCCGGAAATAGTCGGTCCAGAAACCCCGCAAGCGTGCGTCCAGTTCCGGATCGAGCGGCGGGCGACCAGGATTATGCGAGCGGCCGAAGCCGACAATCCGCACATCCGCGCCCTGCACGGCCGGTAGGTAGCGAAACTTCTCTGCCAGCGCCATCGCGGCGTCCGGCTCCATCGACCGGAATTCGCTCCATGGCACGGCCTCGCTGTTCTCCAGCATGTCGGAGAAGATATACACATGGGCAAACGGCTGGCCGCCGGGGGGCGCCTGCGTCCACTGCGCAATTGTCGACATGATCGCCGAATGGTCAGCCGAGGCCGACCCCTGAACGGCGGGGGCCAGTGTCTGGGCCAGCTGCCCCATGAACTGGCGTTCGTCGGCCAGGGCCTTCATGCTGCTGCAGCCGCCCATCATGGAATCGAGTGCGCCCTGCCCCTCGGGACAGCCCGGCTTGCACGCATTGATCAGGCGCGAAGACTGCGTGTAGTGCTCGCCGATCGTGGCCAGCACGATCCGATCACCCGGGCCCAGCTGGTCGACGACCGTGCCGATGCTCTCGGTGATGACGGCGCGGTCGGTGTCGTCATAAGGCGTTGTCTGGTCGATCAGGAACAGGGACGAGGTCTGCCCGAAGGCGCAATAGCCCGCCGCCTGCGCGCCTGCTGGCGCTTCACCGGACGAATCCGAACAGCCCGTGAGGACCAGTGCGACTGCCAGACATAGCCGCTTCATTCAGGCGCCGAGCCTGCGCATCTGGTTGGCGAACCGCCGCTTCTCGACCGCTTCCTCGTCGGCGCGCTTTGCCCGCATGGCTGCTGCCTGTTTTTCGAGTTTGCGCTTCTGGCGATCGACCTTCTCGAAATCGGGATGCTGGTCATGGCAGAAATAAGCAGCCGAAACGCCAACGGCGACAACCGCGAGATTGATCAGCATGAATATCCAGCCGTCGAGACCGAGGCCGGACTTCAGCGCGATAATCGCCGCGCCGCCATATTGCTGGCTCTCAAGCGCCTGACCGAATCCCATTTCGGGCTGCGTGATGAAAGCGAGATAGCCCTGCCGCAGGATCGAGACGCCATAGGCCAGCGCAATGATCAGGGCGATGACGAGGGCGACCTGAATGGCTTCGCCCCACCAGTTCTTGCGGCGCGCATTATATCCGAACCGGCACATGATCATGCCCAGACGGTGGGCCAGCGTGACAAGCAGTCCGCCGACCAGGAAGGAGACGAGCAGCGCCACAGCCGGGCTTTCCTGGAAGAAGAGTTCGAAACTGAATCGGTTGATCGGCACTTCGGCAACGGCGAGCGCGACCATGAAAGGCCAGTAGAACCAGCCGGAGGAATAGCGCGGCTGGCGCTGTTCGGAGGCCTGGATATCGTCCCAGGTTTCATTTGTGTGCTGGAGCTGGTCGGCCAGGCTGTCCTGCCGCGGGGTCCAGCGTGTCTCGACGGCTTCCATCCGGCGCGAGAACTGGCGCTGGAGAATGTCGGCGCCCGTGCTGGCGGACGCCGGGACGTCCGGCGTTTGCTCTGCGTCGGGAATGGGAGTCGGCGTCAGGTTTGGCTGACCCGGAACGACTTGAAGGGAGGAAGGAGAACGACCCGTAGTATCAGTGCTCATAAGACACGAATCCCAATCTTTGCCGCCCGCCTACACCATCGCCAGCAACATGTTTGCGCGAAGCATGTGGCAGCTTCAAGGCGAAATGCCACAGACCGCTGCAGTGCGTGTCGCCACAGCTGGTCCGGTATGCCGTCCAAGCCCACTTCCCGTGCGGGTAAAGCGCCGCTATATGCGCCCCATGACCCCACGCGATAAAATCCGGAACTTCTCGATCATTGCCCATATCGACCATGGCAAGTCGACGCTCGCTGACCGCTTGATCCAGGCCTGCGGCGGCCTGACCGACCGTGAAATGAGCGAACAAGTGCTCGATACGATGGATATCGAGAAAGAGCGCGGCATCACGATCAAGGCCCAGACCGTGCGCCTCTCCTATACCGCTCAGGATGGTGAGACCTATACGCTGAACCTGATGGACACACCCGGCCACGTTGACTTCGCCTATGAAGTCAGCCGCTGCCTTGCTGCC
>NZ_JBBKXE010000046.1:0-10624 GCF_037969335.1 Hyphomonas sp.
GTCCGGCAGGTCCAGCGCCGCCGGATCGAGCGTCGCCAGCAATGCGTCGAGCGCGGCCTTCTGGCGTGTGGTCGGCACGGGTGCACCCGCCTGCCCGCCATCGCCGCGCAGCGAATAGCGGAAATCATATCCGCCAATCGATTTGGCTGCCGCCGCAACCTCATAGCGGTGATACAGGTAGACCGGGACCAGCACCGCCCGCAGGTCATAGGTCGGCTCGCCCGCCTGGATGACATCCAGCCCGAACCGGCCAAGCGCCACTTTCCGTACACGCATCGTCTCGCTCAGTGCCGCGATCGGGTCGTTGCCATTGTCCCAGACGCTCGCATAAGGATGACTGCTGCCCACACCGCGCCCCTGCGCATCGTCAACGAAACGCAGGCCGCTCGCATAGGCCGCGCGCAGCACCGTGTCGCCTTCAGCACCCGCATCCGCCCCGTCCGGATATTGCGCATACAGCCAGGTCGCCGCCACCTTGTCCCATGCGCCAATGCCGACGCCGTAGACTTCAGAGAAGTCCAGTGCGCCGTCCTCGCCCACCGTCACCAGCGGCGCGGGATAATCCATCACCGAGGCGCGGTCATTGGCCGAGGCTGCGAAATTGTGCGCAAAGCCGAGCGTGTGGCCCACTTCATGCGCGGCCAGCTGGCGGATGCGCGACAGGGCCAGTTCCACCGGGTCGTCTGCTGCGCCCGTGCCGGTCTTGTCCGTGCCGGCGAGCCCTTCGAAGATCATCCGGTCCTGCCGCACACGCTGGCTGCCGAGGATCACGTTCGCCTTCAGCATCTCGCCGGTGCGCGGGTCATACACGCCGCCGCCATAGGACCAGCCGCGCGTCTGCCGGTGCGTCCACTGGATCACATTATAGCGCACGTCGAGCGGATGGACGCCCTCGGGCAAAACCTCCACGCGATAGGAATCCGGGAAACCCGCCGCTGCGAACGCGTCCTTCCACCAGGACGCGCCCTCGATCAGGGCCTGGCGGATCTGCTCCGGCGCACCGGAGTCGACATAGAAGACAATCGGCTTGATGGCCGGGCTGCTCGCCGCCGTAGGGTCCTGCTTCTCCAGCCGGAAGCGCCGGGCAAAGGACTGGCGCACCTGCCCCGACAGCGGCGCGGAGAAATCATAGAAGCCGACATCGATCGCCCCGCTGCGCGGATCGAACAGGCGCGGGCGATAGCCGTCGTCCGGCAGGCGCACCAGCGACTGGTGCTGTACCAGCGTGAAGGCACGCCCGTCCGCCGCCGTGGCGCTGACCTGTGATTGCGGGTCGTCGCTTGTCAGTGTCAGGAAGGCGTCGAACTCGGCATTGTCCGGGAAACTCAGCGCCTGTGACGCATCCGGCATCGACCGGTCTTCGGCAATCGCAAAGTCGCCGCCATCCGGATGGGCCTTCAGGATGCCACGCACATTCAGCGCGTCGCGCGTCAGGAAGCCCTTGAGGTCGACCAGCAGCGCGCCGTCCGGGCCCTCGGCGATCACGTCCCCTGCCCAGATGAATGACCGCGCAAAGGACTCCCGCACCGCCTTGCGCTCCAGCGCATTCTCGGCGCTCGCCCGGTAGGTCCAGTTCTCCTTCTCCGCGATGAGCTTGGTCCCGACGCGCCGGAAGGCGAGGATCTGGCCCTCATCGAAATAGCCCCGGTCAAGGCCAATGGGATTGGAGCCGAGCCCTGCCGTCAGCCCCGCCGAATGGATCGCCCGCAGCGACACGCCATCCGCATCCGGCGCCGGAAACGCCGCCAGCACGCGCCCGCTTTTCGTATCCGTATAGAGGTCGAGAAAGCCCTGGCTCAGCGTCAGGCCCTTGGTCGCCGTCGCCCAATCAGCCGCGCCTGGCGCCTCTGCGGCCACCGCCGCCTTCGGCTGCGCGGCACAGGCCGAGGGAAACACGGCAAACACCGCAAGCAACAGGACGGCAACAAGGCGCATGAATTCTCTCCGGGAATGGCTGATGGCCCCTACGCTGCCGCATATGGACGAAAGGTTCAAATCGTTTCCGGCGGACGGCTCTCGAAACAGGGTGGCTGTTGGCTGGCCATGCCCCGTCATCTCGCAGCAACGCACCCGCCCCCTTCATCCTTTTCATTGACGCACCAACTTCGAGACCGTCGCGTGAGCGCGCGTTTCCTATAAAAAAGAGTCTGGACAATTTATTGAAATTCGATATGTCGCTTCCGATGACATATTCACAAGCTGATCGCCGTGATGCCTGGGTAACGATTGCGATATTCCTGGTAATCGTAAGCTGCCTGAGCGCTATCGCACATCTTGCGATCCTCGAACTCAATCCCACAAGCCTCTATGTCGGCGCGCTGATGGTGTGTCCGGCAATCGCCGCCCTGGTGACGCAAAAGATCAGGGGCCGCACAATCTCCAGCCTGCCATGGGCATGGGGAAACTGGCGCAGCAATTTTCAGGCCTACGTGATTCCGGTGATCTATGTCGCTTTGGCGTATGGCCTGATCTGGGCATTCGGTCTCGGGGCACCGTTGAATCCTGAAACCGTTTCCGAATGGTCTGCGGAACTTGGCTTTCCGCCGAATGCGCCTGCCCTGTCGATGTTTGTCATGATCGGCCTGCTGGCGAGCGTCCAGCTCATCAAATCGCTCGGATCAATTGCCGGCGAGGAGATTGGCTGGCGTGGCTTCCTTGTCTGGGAACTTCGCAAAGTCATGCCGTTTGGCGCCGTGTCCATCGTCAGCGGCCTGATATGGGCCGCCTGGCACTATCCCATTGTCATCAAGTATGGCGGCGGTGATCCCGTGTTCCAGGTCGCGTGCTTCACGCTGATGATAACAAGCATGTCCGTGATCTTGACGTATTTCACATTCAAATCCGGCAGCCTCTGGCCCGCCGTGATGTTTCACGCCGCCCACAATATCTTCATCCAGAAGGTCTTCACGCCCCTCACTGTGACAACCGAGGGCACACAGATGTGGATCGATGAATTCGGCCTCATGGTCCCGCTTGTCGTGACCGCCTTTGCCATCGTCTACTGGCGGAAAGCGAAGGCCGAAGGATTCTGAGATCCAGCATCGTTTGGACGCACAGTATCGGCGTTCAGGATGTCCTGTCAGTCAGCCCTTCAACATATCCCGTGAAATGATCACGCGCATGATCTCGTTGGTGCCTTCGAGGATCTGGTGCACGCGCAGGTCGCGCACGATCCGCTCCACGCCATAATCGGCGAGATAGCCATAGCCGCCATGCACCTGCAGCGCGTCATTGGCGACCTTGAACGCCGTGTCCGTCACGAACCGTTTCGCCATCGCGCACCAGCGCGTCGCGTCCGGCGTCTTGCCGTCGAGCCGTCCGGCCGCCTCGTACAGCATCACCCGCGCGGCCTGCAGCTCGGTCTCCATGTCGGCCAGCTTGAACTGCATCGACTGGAACTCGGCCAGCGCCTTGCCGAACTGCATCCGCTCCTTGGCATACTCAACCGCCTTGTCGAGCGCGAGTTGCGCGCCGCCCAGCGCACAGGCCGCAATGTTCAGCCGCCCGCCATCGAGGCCCGCCATGGCGAACTTGAAGCCGTGGCCTTCCTCGCCGATCCGGTTCGCCGCCGGCACGCGCACGCCATCAAGGATGACCTGCGCCGTCGGCTGGCTCTTCCAGCCCATCTTGCGCTCATTGGCACCGAAGCTCAGCCCCGGCGTGCCCTTCTCGATGATGAAGGCCGACACGCCCTTGGCGCCGTCGTCCGAGGTGCGCGCCATCAGCACGTAAACGTCCGAGACGCCCGCGCCCGAAATGAACTGCTTGGTGCCGGTGATGACATACGCGTCGCCATCCTTCACCGCGCGCGTCTTCAGGCTGGCGGCATCCGATCCCGCCCCCGGCTCGGTCAGGCAATAGCTCGCGATCAGCTCCATGCTCGTCAGGCGCGGCACCCATTCCTGGCGCAGCGCGTCCGATCCGAACGTATCGATCATCCAACTCGCCATGTTATGGATCGAGATGAACGCCGCTGTCGACACGTCGCCATAGGCGAGCTGTTCGAAGATCAGCGCCGCGTCGGTCCGCGTCAGGCCCGATCCGCCGACATCGTCCTTCACATAGATACCGGCAAAGCCAAGCTCGGCGGCGCTCTTGATCACGTCGACCGGGAAATGGCTGTCGCGGTCCCAGGCGTCCGAGTGCGGCAGTAACTGGTCCCGCGCAAATTTCTGCGCCATGTCGCGGATCATGACCTGTTCATCTGTAAACATGGCGCTCATTTGCATTTCAATCCTTATTCACTAGAAGCAACAGCAATGACAAATAGCGGCAGCGAGAGTCAATGCGACGTCTACCCGATGACTATGCGATCTCACGGTCGACACAGGATGAAATCCCTGCGCTGATCGCCATCGATCTGGCCGCCGGCGCGCTGTTTGCCGACACCGGCCTCCTGTCGGAGGAGGCGCTCGCAGACCATGTCCCCCCGGAAGTGTTCGAACAGGCCATCACGGCCAGCGACCTGATCGTGGCGCGCGGCCCGGCGCGCCAGCCGGTGGGCTTCGCGCTCACGTCGCGGCGTGGCGGCACCCTCTATCTCGACCAGATCAGCGTGCATCCGGGCCATGGCCGCAAGGGAATCGGCGCTGTACTGGTCGAGCGCGTCGTCGCCGAAGCCAAACTCCGCAAGCTGCGCTGCGTCACGCTGTCCACCTTCCGCGACCTTGCCTGGAACGGCCCCTTCTATCGCCGCCTCGGATTCCGCGAGATTGCCCGGTCGAAACTGGCCGACTGGATGCTCGAGCTTGAATCTGTCCAGGCCGCCAGTCTCGATGTCTCCCAGCGCTGCTTCATGAAACGCAAGGTGGGGTGGTTGTAGCGGCCCGGGATTTGCCGCATCTAGGCAGTCATGACCCAGTTTCCCCAAGCCTTCCCCGCCACCCGCATGCGCCGCCTGCGCCAGTCCCCGTGGATCCGCAGCCTCGTCGCGGAAAACACGCTGACGCCCGCCGACCTGGTCTGGGCCATTTTCGTGCATGATGGCGAAGGCCGCGTACCCGTCGGCAGCCTGCCCGGCATCGACCGCCTCAGCGTCACAGAGGCCGCCGCCGCTGCCCGCCGCGCCAGCGAGCTTGGCATCCCGGCCATCGCGCTCTTCCCCTATATCGGCCCCGAGGGCAAAGACGCCACCGGCTCCGGCGCGCTCGACCCCGACGGCCTCGTGCCCCGCGCCCTGCGCGCCATGAAGGACGCCGCGCCCGAAGTCGGCCTGATCACCGACGTCGCGCTCGACGCCTATACGACCCACGGCCATGACGGCCTGCTCGATGAAGACGGCACCATCCCGAATGACGCGACAATCGAGAAGCTGGTCGAACAGGCTCTCGCCCATGCCAATGCCGGCGCCGACATTGTCGCGCCGTCAGACATGATGGACGGCCGTATCGGCGCCATCCGCACGGCCTTCGACGAGGAAGGCTTCACCAATATGATGATCCTCGCCTATGCCGCCAAATATGCCAGCGGCTTTTACGGCCCCTATCGCGACGCCATTGGCTCGGCCAAGTCCCTCAAGGGCGACAAGAAGACCTACCAGCAGGACCCCGCCAATTCAGACGAAGCCCTGCGCGAAGTCGCGCTCGACCTCGCCGAGGGCGCCGACATGGTCATGGTCAAGCCGGGCCTTCCGTATCTGGACATTGTCCACCGCGTGTCCACCACGTTCGGCGTGCCCACCCTCGCCTACCAGGTCTCCGGCGAATACGCCCAGATCACCGCCGCCGCCCGCAACGGCTGGATCGACGGCGACCGCGTGATGATGGAATCCCTCATGTGCTTCAAACGCGCCGGCGCGAGCGGCATCATCACGTACTTTGCGGAAGAGGCGGCGGAGAAGCTGGGCTAGCCCCACACACCGGACTCATCCTGAGCGAAGTCGAAGGATGAAGGACGCGGCGCACACCCTCACCGCCCGCGCCCGTGCTTCAACTTCGCTCAGCATGAGCGCTCCGGAAGCGTGGGGCCCGCAGGGCAAAACCCTAACGCAACCGTAATCTCCCCCACGCACTCCCACCCCAATCCTGCCACGATCCCGGCCTATCCATCGCCGGTCAAATTCAGGAGCCTCCCATGATCCGCACCCTTTGCCTTGGCCTCGTGGCCGCCTGCCTCACTGCCGCGCCTGCCCTTGCCGAAGACCGGTCCGAACAGGTCGCCACCTGCATGATCAGCCATGCGACAGAGGCCGACATCGCGCAGATGAAACAGCTGATGCTGCTGGCCCTGCAGGAGAAAAGGGACGAGGCGACCGGCGTGCTCGGCTCGCTGATGCTGACAGCCGGCCTCAGCGCGTCCGGCAATTGCGGCGTCGGCTTCAGTGAAGTCGGCACGCCGATGTTCGAATACGCCATGCGCCTCTATGGCGAGCATCTCGGAACCACCGTGCTGGAACGCTCCCTGGATGCCATGGGCCTGCCCATGCAATAGCCCGCTCCGGGGGCAAGACGCGAATTTTCCCCCGGATGTCAGGAACAGGGGTGGGCAAGCCAATCTCTGCGGGTCACACTGCCGCCAGACGCACAGGCCGCCGGGACGCAGCCGTGCATTCTAAAATGAGTGGGGGTATCCAAAAATGACGCATCTTCTTCGCCTCTGGCTTGCGATTATGGTCGCAGCTTTGTCGTGTGCCGCCGCCGCCGCGCAGGGTACGCCGGAGATCGTGCCGCCGGGCTGGTCGATGCGGGTCAGCACCAACAGCGTCTACCTGACACGCCCCGACATGCCGAACATCCAGATCGCCATCGTCAACGATGTCCGGCCCGAACTGACGCACGAAGAGAAATTCGAGTCCGCAAAGGCATACTTCGCCGAACGCGCGCACTGCCCCGCCCTGGCACAGGCCGAAACGCAGGGCTCCTTTGCCGGGCTGTTCGCATCGGATGATCCGGGTAGCCCGCATTGCCGCCTCATCGCCATGGGGCATTGGGTGAAAGACGGCCTGCAAATGGCGGTGATCGTGAACACACAGCCCGCCCTCGGGCCGAAGGCAGACAGCTACGCCTACCAGGCCATGACACAGCAAATCATCGAACTGTTCACGCTGCGCTACCAGCTCTCACAATCCGACCAGAAGCCGGTTCCCACCGCTGAAGGCTATGCCAGGTCGATCCCGCGTGGCCACAAGCCTGTCAGGATCGTCGACATGGTCCGGTCCCAATTTACCGAACTGTTCATGACGGCCGCATGGGAGCCTGTCGGCAATCACACGGCGATGTTGTTTGCCAGCGAAAGCGACACCGCGCCCGCATGGGGATCGCACTGCATGGACTGGGACCCGACACTGTTCGCCCCGGGTGATATCCTGACCTACGACAAGAGCAGCCAATGCCTCCCCTTCCTATGGCGCTGGAAAGACGGCCGGAAAAATGGCACGGTCGAGGCGCGCAGCATGGGCCAGCCGGAATGGAAATCACTCGGCGCATTCGAGGCCGACTTCAATCACTTTGACGAAGACTCCCGAATCGAAATGGTCCGCGCCTACAATGCCTTCAAGAAGGGTCAGGCGCTCAACCTCGCCTATGGCGCGGATGCCGCTGTCCTGAAAAAGGTCGCCGCCGGTGCACTGCCCGCCTCCGCGCTCGGTCCGTACGACATTATTTTCACCCCGGACGGCCGGTTCATCGCCGGCACCGTCCGCTCCGCAACGCTGCCCGGCGGCAAGGCAGGCGGCGTCCGGGGCTCTTACTATTTTGATGGCCATGTCGTGACCCTACTGCTTGATGACGGGCACGTGGTCGAAGGATTCGCTGGCTGGCTCGACACGGCGCAACAGGACGAGCCCGCGACACCCGGTGCCGGAACAGCCATCAGCAATGCATCCAGCCTGAACATCAATGGCTGGACGTACCACAGCAAGTAGGCATCGGCGGCTGTACGGCGCAGCGCGCCCTATTCCTCGCGCGCCCCGACAAACAGCGCCATCACGCCGATCATGCTGGCATAACGGAAGGCCGAGTTGAGCGCGAGGTCGATCATCACCGGTGACCGCCACATCTCGAACCAGGTCTCCGCGATCACGATCCATCCGGCAAACAGCATGAACAGCGCGACGCCGCAGCCCGCCAGCGCATAAGTCTTCGCCTTGGCAAAGTCCGCCGCGTCACCGCCCCGCGCGCCCCACATCTGCCACGCGCCGAACAGGCACAGGGCACCTGTCGCGATTTTCAACAGCACAATGAACACTGCGCCCAGCAGGATTACCGCCCCGTTCGTCGTTGCCCGTCCGCTGGTCGGGGCCGGGTCGAATGTCGACATCGACGTCGCCGCCTCCACCGCGCCCATCGTACCGGCCCAGTCGACAAGATTGCCCATAACGCCCAACAGCGCCCACGCGGCAATGCTCAGGATCAACAGGATTTTGATTATGCGTAACATCATGGCGTCCCCTCCATTTGTGGATGCAATTATGAACCCGCCTCGCCCCAGCGCAAGTCAAAACCGGAAGACCCCGCACTCAATACGAATGCTTCGGCGCGATCATGGATTCCGCGCGGTCCGCATAATAGGCATCCATCAGCTCGCCCAGCGGTTTGTCATCGCCCCATCTCATATGGTCCGCCCACAGCACGGCGGCGCACAGGTCTGACACGAAGGCCGATACGCGCTCATTGTCCGGCTCCGCCATGTCATAGCGGCTGCCCTGTATCCTGTGCGCGTGCGCATTGGTCTGGTGGAACGCGCCCAGAATGCATGTGCGTTCTTCCGGCGCGGTGACGCTCGTCCAGTCTGGCCATAGATTTCCAGCACTGGGCTCACCATCGCAGATGCGGAACACGAACCGCGTCGACAGGCCGATGCAGGATTCCGGCGTCGGCAATATCGTCGCCGTCAACACGGCCGCATCATCTGCCTGTCGTGTGTCCAGTGCGCGCTCTTCATGAATGGTATCCAGAATGATCTCTGCGTCTGATCTGGTGTTTGTCATCTTGATCCCGACGCCGACGATCAACGCAATCGCAGCGCCGCCCAGTACAAGCGCTATCGGCAAAATCTTTTTCATGCCGTCCCTCCCCGATTCATTTTATATACCATTCAGAACACAAATCAGGTGATGAGTAAAACGGGGCCCTTAGAATCCGCGCACATCCTGCATAGGCGCCATGCGTGCCCGCCTGCCATGCAGGCGCGGGCACAAACCGCCGGGGCAATTTCCCGCCCGCGATTGCGTCTGGCACATCGATTTCGTACCAATAGGCCCATCATAAGCACGGAGAGCCTCATGACGATTCGCCCGACTTCCTTCGCCCTCGCTGCCTTTGCCGGCTTCGCCCTCCTCGCCGCCTGCGGATCGGGCGATGCCCCCGCAGCTTCCGTTGACGCTGAAACCGCTGCCCTGCCACTCTCCAATGGCATGACCGCCGCCGAAACCATTGACGCGCGCCAGACCCACCTCAAGGCCGTCGGCAAGGCCTTCAAGACGATCAGCGACGGCCTCAAGGAAAGCGAACCCGACATGGCTGCCCTCCAGGCCGCCGCCGCCAGCGTGCCCGCCGAGACGGCGACCATGGCCGACTGGTTCCCCGACGGCTCCGGCCCTGCCTCCGGCGTGAAGACAGATGCCCTGCCCGTCATCTGGGAAGCCCGCGCTGATTTCGATTCCAAGATGGCCGACTTCACGGCCGCGGCGGCCACGCTCGACACGGCGGCCCAGGCCGGTGACATTCCCGCCATCACCGAAGCCTTCAAGGCCACCGGCGCCACCTGCAAGGCCTGCCACCAGACCTATCGCGCAGACGACTAGCACCCGTGCCGTCCCCCAACGCCCGCGTCCTTGTCTGGGACTGGACCGTCCGTCTCTTCCACTGGCTCCTCGTCCTCGGCGTGGCGGCCATGTGGTGGACCGCCGAACAGGGCATGATGGACTGGCACAGGCGCATCGGCCTCACCCTGCTTGGCCTCATCGTCTACCGCCTTGTCTGGGGCGTGATCGGCCCGGGCACGGCCCGGTTCGCCCGCATGGTCGCCGGGCCCGGTGCCATCATGGCTTATGTGCGCGACCTCGCAGCCCGTCGGCATCGCCCCCATTTCGGGCATAACCCGCTCGGCTCGCTCAGCGTCTTCGCCATGCTGCTCGCCCTTGTCACACAGGTTTCGACCGGCCTGTTCGCCGTCGATGTCGACGGGCTCGAATCCGGCCCGCTCGCCAGCAAGGTCTCCTTCGAGACCGGCCGCCTCGTTGCGGAAATCCACGAGACCAGCTTCAAGGTCCTGCTCGCGCTCATCGCCCTGCACGTCATCGCCATCGCGGCTTACCTGGTCCTGTTCAAGGACAACCTCGTCCGGCCCATGGTCACCGGCCGCCGCCCGCAAACGGACTTCGACACCCCTCAGCCCCCCCTTCGCACCCCCTTGCCGCGCATCCTCGCCGCCGCTGCCACCGCCGCAGCGACCGTCTATGCCAACCTCGCCATCGGCGGCTGAACGAAAGCGACAGTCCCGCGAATTTTTTGCGACCCCCACCATTCCGGATTGCGCTCGGATGCGGCTGTGCCTATCGGTCAGCCACCCAGACACCGGAAATACCTCCCATGAAAATACACCAGACTCTTCTCGCCATCGCCTTGCTGGCAGGCCTCTCAACGCTGAGCGCCTGCGGGCAATCCACTGCTCCGGAAGCAACGGC
>NZ_JBBKXE010000047.1:0-16050 GCF_037969335.1 Hyphomonas sp.
TCCGGCCCGCCGCCCGATGCCGCTCCGGAAGTCCTCTATCTTGGCCAGAGTTCGCCGCTGTTCCTGTCCCTGCAAAATGCGCTGAACGCGCGAGGCGTATCCGTGACGGCGGCGCTGACGCGCATCACGGTGAACGACTTCTTGTCGACGCGTAAATTCTCGGCGGCGCTGATCGACCTGACCTCGGCCAGCGACAATAGTACGCGTTTGCTGGACGCAGACGCGCCGGGCGAATTGCTCAACGGCCTGCCCATTCTTGCACTGATCGATGGTGACAAGCGTGTTCCGGATGATGCGCAGGACCTGCTGTCACGCGCTGATGAAATCGTCGAGTGCCAGGACCCGGAGCCGGATGTGGTGGGGCGCATTGAAACCCTGGCGCGGAAGTATCTCGCTATGATCCCCGCGAGAGCGGCGTCATCAATCACACGCGGCGTACGTGATGACGCGACCGGTTTGTTCTCAAGCGCGTTTCTTGTGGCCCATCTTGAACGCCAGATGCTCGTTTCAGACCAAAGGGCCGACGCCTTGTCTGTCATGACTTTGAAACTGGTTGGCGCGCGCCGGGCCGATGCTCAGGCACTGGCAGCGTTCGCTAGTTGTTTGGCGCCTCTTTTGCGAGAAACCGACTGCGCCGCTATCGTCGAAACCGGTACGATTGCGGTGTCGATGCCAATGACGCCTTATCGCGGCGGTATCCGGCTTGCCAACCGGATCGCCGAAGCCGTTTTGGACGCGCCCGACCTCGCCGGCATCGCGCTCAATTGGCGGGTTGTCGAAAAGCGCAGCTCTCATACGGCGAAAGACCTGCTCGAAACGGCCCTGTCCGGCCCGTTCATGCGTCTGGACGCAGCCTAGGCCGATATAAGGCCGGAGACGGATTCCAGCTCCTTGAGGAAGGCCTTGACGCTGACCAGTCGACGTTCCGGTTCGCCGCCCAGTCCGGAATGGACGAGCTTGGAATCCGGGCGGAGTTTCAACACATTCGGACGGGTGCGGACGAGTTCCATCAAGCGCGCCGGATCCATGATCGTATCCGGCCGGAAGGCAAAGACAGCGCCTTTGATGCCGGAGTCCAGCTTCGAGATGCCGAGCGCCTTGCACTGGACCTTGATCGCGGTGACCTCCAGCAATTGCCGTGTTGCCTCCGGGAGCGGACCAAACCGGTCAATGAGTTCGGCGGCGAATGACTCACGGTCGGACGCCGTGCTGATATCGGCGAGGCGCCGGTACAGCGACAGACGGATCGTGAGGTCTTCGACATAGTCTTCGGGTATCAGGACGGCAACGCCGAGATTGATCTGTGGCGACCAGTCATCGACGACTTCGTCTTCGCCGTGTGCGCCCGACTGAAGCGCCTTGACGGCATCTTCAAGCATGGACTGATAGAGCTCGACGCCCACTTCCCGCACCTGGCCGGACTGCTGGTCGCCGAGCAGGTTGCCCGAGCCGCGCATGTCGAGATCGTGGCTTGCAAGCTGGAAGCCGGCACCGAGGCTGTCGAGAGACTGCAGGACTTTCAGGCGCTTTTCGGCCATTTCGGTCACGACCTTGTCGCGCGGCGTGGTAAAATAGGCATAGGCGCGCAGCTTCGACCGGCCGACGCGTCCGCGCAGCTGGTAGAGCTGGGCCAGGCCGAACATGTCGGCGCGGTGGATGATCAGCGTGTTGGCGCGCGGGATGTCGAGCCCGCTTTCAACGATGGTCGTGGACAGGAGGACGTCATATTTTCCGTCGTAGAACGCGTTCATGATGTCTTCGAGTTCACCCGCAGCCATCTGGCCGTGGGCGACGACGAAGGACACTTCGGGCACCTGTGCCGACAGGAAGTTCTCCAGCTTGTCGAGATCCTGGATGCGCGGTGCCACGAAGAAGGCCTGCCCGCCGCGATACTTCTCGCGCAGCAAGGCTTCGCGAAGCGTGACGGTGTCTTCTTCGGTTATGTAAGTCCGCACAGCGAGGCGGTCGACCGGCGGCGTTGCGATGATGGAGAGGTCGCGAATGCCGGTAAGCGCCATCTGGAGCGTACGCGGGATGGGCGTGGCCGACAGGGTCAGCACATGGACGTCGGCCTTCAGTTCCTTCAGGCGCTCCTTGTGCTTCACGCCGAAGCGCTGCTCTTCATCAACAACGAGCAGGCCGAGCCGCTTGAAGTCCATTCCCTTGGCGAGAAGGGCGTGCGTACCGATGACGACATCGACACTACCGTCTGCCAATCCGTCGCGCGTTTCGACAGTCTCGCGCTGCCCGACCAGCCGGGACAGGTGGCGCACCTTGAGCGGCCAGCCGGCAAACCGCTCGGAGAATGTCTTGAAATGCTGGCGGGCCAGCAAAGTTGTCGGCGCGATTACTGCGACCTGTTTGCCGCTCATCGCTGCCATGAACGCAGCGCGCAAGGCGACTTCCGTCTTGCCGAAGCCCACGTCACCGCAGACGAGGCGGTCCATCGGCCTGCCTGACGCCAGATCTCCCAACACGTCTTCGATCGCGTTCAGCTGGTCATCTGTTTCCTCATAGGGGAAACGGGCCGCGAACTCTTCATACATCCCCTGCCCGGCCGCAAGCACGTCAGCACGCTTCAGGGCGCGCTCTGCAGCAATGGCCATGAGTTCTGCGGCCATCTCGAGGATGCGCTTCTTGGCCTTGGCCTTGCGGGTCTGCCAGCCGGCACCGCCGAGGCGATCAAGCTGGCTTTCAGATTCTTCCGAGCCGTAGCGGCTGATCAGGTCAATGTTTTCGACCGGGAGGAAGATCATGTCTCCGCCGGCATATTCGAGCTGGAGGCAATCGTGCGGCGCGCCAGTGAGGTCGAGTGTCTTCAAGCCGATATAGCGACCGACACCGTGATCGACATGGACAACGAGATCGTCCGGCGACAGGGCCGCTGCATCCGTAATGAAGCTCGCTGACTTACGGCGACGTCGCGGGGCCGCGAGCCGGTCACCCAGAATGTCCGCTTCGGAAATTACCGCAAGATCGGGAGTCACAAATCCGGACTCGAGTGGAACCTCGACGACGGTAAAATCAGTCTTGCGCACGGCTTCGAGCGAGTGGACTTGAACCAGATCAGGCAGGCCATGGTCGGCCATGACATTGATCAGGCGATCGGCAGACCCAGCTGACCAGGCTGCGAAGGCAACCGGCTTGCCGGACGCGTACAAGGCCTTTGCATGCGCGATCGCAGCTTCGAAGATATTTTCGTCCGGACGCAGGCGTTCCGGTGCGAAGTCCCGACCAAGCCGGGCGCCCATGTCATAGGCGCCGCCTGTGGCTTCTGCGGGACTGAAGCGGACGACGGCGTGGGTTGAAAGTAGCTGATCGAGCTCCGAGGATTCCAGAAAGAGATCGGACGGCGCCAGCACCCTGGCTACTCTGGGATCACCGCCAGCTGCATCAAGGCGCGCGGAGTAATAGTCCAGCGCCTGGGCGAGGCGCTCGGATGCGGCTTCGGCAGACAAATGCCCAAAGCCGACCAAGGCGCCATCGCCAATATAATCAAAGATGGTTTCGAGATGGTCATGAAACAGCGGGAGCCAGGCTTCGACGCCCTGCCGCCGAATTGAGGCCCGGGCTGATTCGTACATCTGATCGCCAGAGGGAGGCCCGAATTTCGCAAGGTAGTTTTCCCGAAACCCGCTGAGGATCGTGTCATCAAACAGGATCTCGCTAACCGGTGCGAACGCGACCGAACGCGCATCACCCGTGGAGCGTTGCGTCTCCGTGTCGAAGGTCCGCAGGGTTTCCAGCGTGTCGCCGAAGAAGTCCAACCGGTAGGGCTCGCCCGAAGTCGGCGGGAAAATGTCGATGATACCACCGCGAATCGCGAACTCACCGTGTTCGCGCACTGTGCCGGCCCTGACATAGCCATTCACGGAGAGATATTCTGTCAGATCCTTCTGGCTGACGGACTGGCCAACGGACACCGAGAAGGATGCGCGGCGCAATGTCGAGACAGGTGGTACGCGCTGCACCAGTGAAGTCGCCGTCGTAATGACCAGGAGTGGGCCCTGTGAGGATTCATATCGGGCAAGCCGGGCAAGACCGGCACACCGGCGCGCTGCGACGCCGGGTGTGGGGCTGATCCGATCGTAGGGCAACGTATCCCATCCCGGCAGGTCGACGCAGTCGAGGCGGGGTGAGATAAACTGGGCAAGGCGGCGGGCCGTGTTCGCGCTCTTGTCATCACGGGCGACATAGAGGCCTACCCCGCCCCGCGCCTCAAGCGCGCGACAGAACGTGATGAGGTCTGCGCCAAAGGGCGCACCGGCAAAGCTGGCCGGTCCGCTCAAGGACTTGAGAAGGTCGACTGGGGTCATCAGGATCTTTGACAAGGTACGTTTCAGGGCGCGGCTGATGATTAACCAGCTTGCGCGGCGTAGCGGAAAGCGACCAGCTGGTCCAGCACCGGACCCTTGTGTTTGTCAGGGACGTCCTTCTGCCCAATCAGCCATGCGTAAACATCCCAGTCCGGCACCGCCAGCAGGCGTTCGAACTCATCGAGTTGCGATTCGTCGAAGTCCGGCAGGAATTTGTCGGCAAAGGAACCCATGTACAGGTCCATTTCCCGGAAACCGCGCCGCCAGGCCCGGAACGTCAATTTGCGGCGTCGCGTTTCCATCACATGCTCCAGCATCTGTTGCCCGCCAAGGATATAGTCTGCTGGCGTGGCCCGTAAACCACGCATTGTGCGCTCAAGTCCGCGCGCTTAGTGTCGCGCCATGCGGGATGAAAGACTTTTTCCAATGTTTGCCGGGCTGGAAACGCTGACAGGCGTGGGTCCGAAGCTGAAACCGTTGCTTGAACGGCTGGTCGACGGCGACACGCTCTGGGACCTGTTGCTCCACCTGCCTGAACGATGGGTCGATCGCCGTGTTCGGGCGAGCTTCGATCAGGTCGTTTTCGGCGAAGTTGCGACGGTCCAGGGAGAGGTGCAAGCCTATCAGGCGCCTCATTCGGACAAGGCGCCCCATCGCATCCAATTGTTCGACGGGACGGGGTTCCTGACGCTGGCCTTCTTTCGTGCGGACGGACGTTGGCTGCAGGGGCAGTTCCCGATCGGTTCGACGCGAATTGTCTCGGGACGTGTCGAAGATTTCAATGGCGAACGCCAGATGACCCATCCCGACTATATTCTGGACCCCGCGAAGGGTGAGCGTCCACCGGAAGTCGAACCCATCTACGGCCTGACCGCCGGACTAACCAACAAGCGTGTCCACGCGCTTGCCGTGCAGGCACTCGGCAGTGTGCCGGATGGCTTACCCGAATGGGGCGACCCGCACCTGGTGGCACAGAGAGGCTGGGTGGGGTTCAAGGCGGCGCTGACCGGCCTCCATAATCCTCCCCTATATGATGAAGTGGCGTTCGAGGCGGCGCGCCTCCGACTGGCCTATGACGAAGCATTGGCCCGGGAATCGGCGTTTGCGCTGGCCCGGGCGAGCCGGAAACGGCGCAATGCGCCACCGATTCCGAAGGCTCAGGTGGCCCAGTCACGCCTCGCGCGCAGCCTGCCCTTTCGGCAAACCGGTGCCCAGGTCCGTGCTGTCGCCGAGATCAGCGACGACATGTCGAGCCAGTCCCCCATGCGGCGCATGCTGCAGGGCGATGTCGGATCCGGCAAGACGCTCGTCGGGGCCATGGCGGCGGTACAGGCTGCGGCGGGCGGGTTCCAGTCTGCGTTCATGGCGCCGACGGAAGTGCTGGCGCGGCAGCAGTATGAAACGCTCGACAAGTTCCTGTCTCCTCTCGGCTACACGGTTGCGTCGTTGACGGGGCGTGACAAGGGCGCGGCGCGCGAGGGCACGCTTCTGGGACTCGCGGATGGATCTATCCAGGTCATTGCCGGGACCCACGCGCTGTTCCAGGAATCCGTCGTCTTCCGTAATCTCGGCCTGATCATTGTCGATGAGCAGCACCGGTTCGGGGTGCAGGACCGCATGCGCCTGGTCGGCAAAGCCGTGTCACCGCATATGCTGGTGATGAGTGCGACGCCGATACCAAGGACGCTGGCGCAGGCCGTCCACGGCGATCTGGACGTGACGATCCTTGATGAAAAGCCTGAGGGGCGCAAACCGGTGGAAACCCGCGCTGTGCCGGATACGCGGATCGACGAAGTGGTGGATGCCGTCGGGCGTGCCATCAAGCGTGGCGAGCGGGCATTCTGGGTATGCCCCAAGGTCGATGTGGATGACGATGATTCGACTGCCGTGGGACGCCACGCCGCGCTGAAGGATCAATTGGGTGTGCCGGTCGGCCTCGTGCACGGGCGGATGAAGCCAACGGAGAAGGACTCGGCCCTGGAAGACTTCCGATCAGGTCGGACAAAAATTTTGGTGGCAACAACAGTGATCGAAGTTGGTGTGGACGTGCCCGAAGCGACCATCATGGTGATCGAGCGGGCGGAAGGCTTTGGCCTGGCGCAGCTGCACCAATTGCGCGGACGGGTCGGCCGGGGTGACAAGCCGTCATTTTGCCTGCTGCTGTACCGCCCACCGCTTGGCGACATGGCCCGCGAGCGGCTTGAAACCCTGCGCCGGACGGAAGATGGCTTCGAGATTGCCGAGGCTGATTTCAAGCTGCGCGGCCCTGGAGACATGCTGGGAATTCGCCAAGCCGGGGCAACTGATTATCGCATTATCGACTTATCTCGTCATGCCGAACTGCTTGCCATCGCCAAGAAAGATGCGACCGCCGTCGTGGATGCCGACCCGGACCTCGTCGGCTCGCGCGGCCAGGCCTTGCGGCTCGTCCGGGAATTGTTGACACCGCGTCTCAACGCGGCCGCCTCCAACTGACCTACAGGCTGCGTTGAGGCTTTGGCGTCTTTGCCGACTTTGCATCCGTTTTGGGGACTGGCGGGAACTCAGGCACGACGAGTCCAGCCGACAGGATCATCTTCGCGCCCTCCTCGACGGTCATTTTCAAGCGGATGATCTCTTTCGATTCGACATACATCAGAAAACCCGATGTGGGATTGGGAGTCGTGGGCACGAAGATGCCGAGGAAATCCGGGCCGAGGGCGGAGCCAATCTCGCCCTTGGCGGGCGAGGACACGAATCCAAGGCACCATGTGCCCGCTTTCGGATATTCGATCAGGACAACTTCGCTGAACTGGTCTGTATTGTCCTTGGCGAAGACTTCCACGAGCTGCTTGAACGCTGAATAGAGCGAACGAACGACCGGGACCTGGCTGAGAATGCGATCGCCGATTCCGATGACTGACCGGCCGATCAGATTGGTTGCGATGCCGCCCAGAATTGTCAGGAACACGACAAGCACAATCAGTCCGAAACCCGGAACCGCGTATTTAAGGTAGGTCTCGGGGTTCAGGGCAGCCGGAATGAGTGGGACAACGCGCTTGTCGATTTCACCGATCAGGAATTGAAGGATCAGGAAGGTAACCGCAATCGGTGCGGCGATGACCATGCCTGCGAAAAACCGGCCCCGGAGCCATGCGAACACGCTTTTCGGGTGAGGTTTGTCTGGCGATAAAGGGCCGCCTTGGTGGTCTTTCCGTCGAGCCATTCGGCCCCTCCCATTGTCGATCCGCAAGGTTCCTCGGGGTAATACCTTGGCGAGCCCCTTGTTCCGCGCAATTGTGGCCAAGATGGGAAGTAATGATCAGATTGAAAGAGCTTTGGAAAGCTGGGCGCGTCGCGATTTTGGCGATACGGCGCGAATAGCGGATTTAAAGCGCTTGTCCGGTGGCGCGAGCCAGGAAACGTGGGCGTTCGAAGTTGTCGATGGCGGGGCGACCCATCGGCTCATTCTCCGGCGCGCACCGGGCGGCGAATCGGTGGCGCGGTCGTCCGAGGCGATCACGCTGCAAACCGAATCTGCGCTACTTGCCTGCGCTGACATGGCAGGCGTGCCTGTGCCGGGCGTGCTGGGCGTGTTTGAACCGGGCAGCGATGTAGGCGAGGCCTTCATCATGCACCGCATCGAAGGTGAGACGCTGGGCCGGAAGATCTTGCGCGACGACGCCTACAAGGCAGCCCGTCCCGTGCTTTCGAAACAATGTGGCGAAGCGCTGGCGGGCATTCACGCGGTGGATATTGACACGCTACCCGAATTGCCGCGGAGCGATGGCGCCGACCAGATCAAGAAGTATGAAAACATCTATCGCACCTTTGACCTGCCGCGTCCGGTATTCGAACTGGCCTTTGCCTGGCTGAAGGCGAATGAACCCGCACCGCAACCCCCGGTGCTGGTGCATGGCGACTTCCGACTGGGGAACCTGATCGTCGATGAACAGGGCCTCGCATCGGTTCTGGACTGGGAGCTCTCGCACATTGGCGACCCCCGCGAAGACATTGCCTGGATTTGCGTCAATTCCTGGCGGTTCGGCCAGATCGCGCATCGTGTTGGCGGATTTGGTGAGCTGGATGAATTGCTCGACGCCTATGCGGCCGCTGGCGGCACACGTTTCGATGCCCGCGAAATCGACTGGTGGGAAACCATGGGAAGCCTCAAATGGGGCATCATGTGCATGATCATGTATGAAGCCTTCCGGTCGGGTGGCGACCCGAGTGTCGAGCGTGCGGCCATAGGCCGGCGCGTGTCGGAAACCGAGATCGATCTCCTCAACCTCCTCGAAAAGGCGATCTGACATGCATGACGCCCCCTCGCCTTCCGAAATCATCACAGCGGTAAAGTTGTTCATTGACGACGCCGCGGCGCCGCAACTTACGGGCCATGCGGCGTTCCATGCCCGGGTCGCATCGAACGTGCTCGCCACCTTGCTGCGGGAACTCGAGCAACGGCCGGCCGCCGAAGCTGAGGAAGCTTCGCGACTCCGGGCAATCCTCAAGGCTGCTCCGACGGCCACGCTCGACGCCATGAACCGGGACCTGTGCGCCCGCATTCGGGATGGCGAGATGGACGCTGCAACACCCGGCTTGTTCGCGCACCTCAAAACGACCACTATTGCCCAGTTGTCTATCGACCAACCGAACTATTCCGGACTGAAGGCCGAGCTCTCCAAGCCCGCCTGAAAGCAAGAGAGGCGTCAGGACCCCAGATGAAACGCGTGTTTTTGATTCTCGGGATTCTGGTCATTCTCGGCATCGGATTGGGTCCATGGGCTTACCGGACATTTTTCGTGCCCGGCGTCCCAATCGCCCTGTCGGCATTTGACTATCGCACGAATGATAGCTGGGCCGCCCTTCCTGCCGAATCTCCCGCACCAGTCTGGAAAGATGGTTGGGCCGTCGATGTCATCCTGGTTGGACCGGGCACCGGATTGGATCCTCGATCGGAAGCGGACCTTTTATCCCAGACCAATCACGCCAAAGAACAGTCCGGGTGGCTCGCCGCATCATTGTCATTGATCGGTCCGGTCTACGCGCCGCTTTATCGCAAAGCGGACGAAGCAACCGATCTGGCAGCAGCGTTTCGGTCCTATGTGCGTACGCATAATCGTGGCCGCGCCTTCGTCATCGCGACCGATCACGCCCTTCCCCCGGAAATGCTCTCATCCTTGAAAACAGACGCTGCGCTTCGTGCCCGGTTCGGTGGCTTCCTGCGGCTTACGCGCGCCAAGGGCGCGAACGCACCGTTTCCAGCCATAGCGCTGGTGCCATCTGCGCCTGATGCCCTGATGTCCTATTGTCCCGACCAATACGATACGGAAGATACCTGCGAACCGGTCGTCAGAATCGGCCGTCAGGACGGTATGATGATCGTATCACAAGACACGCCTGTCGGCGGCGAGAGCCTCGCGGGCCTTACCGCGTGGCTGGAAGCCAACGTCGCCAAAACGGCTGAGCCGCTTGGTTCTCTGGAAGAAGTCGAGATAATCGATATTCGCCGCCCCGGCGATACGGATGCGAAACGGGCCGAAGACGACAACTAGGCTGAAGGTCGGATCTGAGCTTCGGGCGCCGCGCGCGCGAACGCCGCGATTTCGCGGCAGGCTGCATCGACTTCGACAAGACGCGGATAGGCGGTCAGGTCCATATCGAAACGCCTTGCATTGGCGACCTGGGGCACGAGGCAGATTTCCGCGATCGTCGGTTCGTCACCAAACAGAAGGCGTGTTTCAGGCAAGTCTTGTGCAATCGATTCAAGCGCAAGGAAACCGCGCCTGATCCAATCCTGATACCAATCCTTCACTGCGGCATCGTCTGCGCCAAAGTCCTGCCTCAGCGCGGCGAGCACCGACAGGTTGTTCAGGGGGTGAATGTCACACGCGATCGTGTCTGCGAAGGCGCGCGCCTGAAGACGCACCCAAGGGTCTTTGGGCAGCAAGGCTGGCCCCGGCATGGTTTCGTCAATCCATTCGATGACGGCCAGTGATTGTCCTGCGATGCGGCCGTCCACTTCGATGGACGGTACACGCATCTGAGGATTGATGAGCCGATAAGTGTCCTGCAATTGCTCGTCTTGTCCGGGTGCGATGTTCACCGGCACACTCTCGTATCGCGCCTCTTTCAGGTTCAACGCAATACGCACCCTGTAAGCTGCCGAGGACCGCCAATAGTCATAGAGTTTCAGCATGCTTTATCTCCTGTCGTTCAGGCGAGGGACTCGAGGTCAAGCACCGCAAGGAGCTGTTCCCGCGCCGCACGGCATTCGTCTGCGAATTTCGGGTCTGCAAGGTCTGACGGCGCGAGGCGGTCCCGGTAGGTCGCCGTTACGACGTCCTGCAGTTCGTCGATGGCTTCCTCGTCCAGAAGAACGCCCTGATGGCAGGCATTGATTTCTGCCTCCGTCATCACGACACGCAGTCGCAGGCAGGCCGGGCCACCGCCATTGTGCATGGACTGGCGGACATCGACATATTCGACGCGACCGATCGGGCCGTTTCCCGAGACCATTTTCTCACAGAATACGCGGGTTGATTCCATCTCCTGCGTTTCGGTGGGCGCAATCAAAACCAGACGATCCTCGCCCGGCATCTGGACAAGCTGGGAATTGAACAAATAGGACCGTATGGCATCGGAGATCGGGACTTCCGCATCCGCCACCATGACCGGTTTCAATTCGAACAGGCCATCCGCTGCCTGGCGAATGGCGGCAAGCGCGGCTTTCGTGTCATCAAAGGCCAGTTCGTGAAAAAACAGCGTATCCAGTGCGCCGACGCAAACGACATCATTGTGGAATGCGCCTGAGTCTATCGCATCGACTGATTGGCGCAAGAGTACCGAGCGGTTGGAAGCCAGCGCGTGTCCCCGAATCACGGACTCACTTGCAAGTCGGCTCTGACGGGCCGGAAATCCCAGCGTGCTTTCTCCAGCCAACCGGCCAAATACAAACAGCTCGACGCCAGCTGCGCCGTGCTCGGCACAAAGACGGACATGGTTGGCGGCGCCCTCGTCGGCAAAGTCAGGATGCATCGGCAGCGCCGAATGCACGGCAAAATGGTCTTCGTTGTCGAAGAGCGAAATCAATGTCGCCGTCGTGTCCGGGTGTTCGATACTGCGATGAAGCATTGTCGAAAGATTGGCCGTCGTGAAGTGCAGACGCCCGTCCGCAGAGTCTGCCGATGGCGACACAGTGGCGGCATTTGCCGTCCACATGCTGCTGGCAGAATACGCTGCCTTGAGCAAATGTGGGGCAACCCGTGCAGCCGATTCGATGATCTGGGCGTCGGTGCCTCCGAAACCTGCCGAGACGAGGAAATCGAAGTTGGGTCGCGGTAGCGGAGGCAGGACGCCTTGCACGAGCCCCGAGCGTAACATCATCCGCATCTTCTCGAGGCCTTGAAGGGCTGCTTCGCGGGGATTGGAAACGGCTCCCGCATGCGTTGCGCTTGCAAGGTTGCCGTCGGACAGGCCGCCGTAATTGTGTGATGGACCGATCAGGCCATCGAAATTGACTTCAAAAGCGGTCATTGCGGAAAGCCTTGCGCCCCCATGCGCTGAGCGGTGTCAGAGACCTGGCTTGCCTGTGGCCATGCACAATAGTCTGCGGCGTAATATGCTCCGGGGCGGAAGTTGCCCGACAGGCCGGGGCCGCCGAATGGCATTGCGCCGCTGGCGCCAGCCGTTGGCCTGTTGCGATTCAGGATGCCGGCCCGCATTTCCCGGTGTGCCTTGACCCATAGCGCATCGTCGTCGCTGACCAGGCCACCAGAGAGACCATAGCGGGTCGCGTTAGCGCGTTGCAGCGCCTCGTCGAAAGTCTTGACCCTGACGACCTGCATCAGCGGCCCGAAAAGCTCTTCGTCGGGAATATGGTGCGCTTCTGTCACGTCGATGACACCAGCGGTCACGAAACCACCGCCCCGGTCCATACGCTTCAGGCGCCGTAGCGATTTCCCGCCCGCTTTTGACAGCATCATCTGGAAGTCTGTCGTGGCTTGTGCGGCGGCCTCAGACACGAGTGGCCCCATGAATACGCCTTCTTCGTCCCAGGAGCCGATCTTGAGGGCCTTGGCGCGCGCAACAATGGCTTCAATGACGTCGTCGCCGAACCTGCCTTCGGGCAGGATGATCCTGCGGGCACAGGAGCAGCGTTGTCCGGTCGTGAGAAAGCTGGACTGGGCGGCAATGTCCGCTGCCGCCTCGACGCTTGCGGGATCCCAGATGATGAGTGGATTGTTGCCACCCATCTCCAGCGCCAGAATCACGTCGGGGCGACCCGCAAAATGCTTGTGGAAGAAGACGCCTGTATTGGCTGAGCCTGTGAACAGAAGACCATTGATGTCTGCGTTGAGCAGAGCGCCTCCGGTTTCACGGGCACCATGAACAATGTTCAGGCAGCCTTCGGGCAGGCCCGCCGCTTCGAAGGCTTCGGCCATGTGCGCCGCAACGCCGGGTGCGAGTTCGGATGGCTTGAATACACACGTGTTGCCCGCAAGAAGGGCGGGCACGATATGACCGTTTGGCAGGTGGCCTGGAAAGTTGAAGGGCCCGAATACGGCCATCACGCCGTGAGCACGATGGGTAAGGTGCGAGGATCCGAATGGCGCCGTTTCGAATTTTGAACCTGCGCGCTCGTTCTGCGCGGCGATCGACACAGCGACTTTCGCTTTCATTGTCGCGGCTTCGGCCCGTGTCTCCCAGAGAACCTTGCCCATGTCGCGACTGATGGTGGTTGCGATGGCGTCCGTACGCTTCGCGATTTCCTCAGCATACCGCTCCATGACCGACGTTCGGTCGCCCTGTGGCAATCTGGACCAATGCGCAAAGGCTTTTCGCGCCGAGTTGACCGCAGCGTTTACCTCGTCCGGGCCGGCAGAGCTGCCTTCCCACACTTTCTCGCCTGTCGCGGGGCAAGTGTTTTCGAAACGCGGGCCGCTGCCCTCAGACCATTTACCGTCAATATAAACGCCAGCTGCCATTACTTGCTCCGTAGCCAGATGCGCGCTTCAGCGCCCGGCTTCAATTGAAGGGCTTCGATGATAGAGGGTGACAGGGTCGCGACGTTATCGTCGTCGACCACCATCGTCGCGAGAGTTACACGGAAATCGGGGAGCACATTGCTGGACACGAGCCCCTGCTTCGCATCGGCGCGGCCCGAAACGTCTCCGGCCTTGAGCGTCACGATCCGGCTTTCCTGAATGGTTCTAAGGTGTCGGCGCTGCGCCGCAACCAAAGGTCCGCCGTCGAATATATCGACCGTCCGGTCGAACTGGAATCCTTCCCATTGCAACAATTTGTAGGCGCCGACGCCTTCGGAATGACAACGACCGATGACTTCGCGCGCCTCCGGCGGCAGGAGGTCCACATAAATCGGATATTTTGGCATGAGATCGAGGATGAACTGATTATCGGTTGTTGCCGAAAGGCGGTCGGCTTCCGTGAAATCCATGCGGAAGAAGTGGCGTCCCAGACATTCCCAGAACGGCGACCGGCCATCGTCGTCTACTACGCCGCGCAGTTCAGCGAGCACGTGTTCGCTGAACCGTTCGGGGGCGGCAGCCATCAGCAGGTAGCGCGACTGGGCGGCGAGCCGCCCAGCTCCCCCACCGCGATGTTCGGGCTTCAGGAACAGCGTGCCGACTTCAGTGTAGCCGACATATTCATTCGTCAGGATAAGTGCGTCCATGTCGAAGCGCATGTTGCCGGCTGAATGGCTCGCCTGGGCGAGCGTAATGACGCGGTAATTGAAAAATGGCTGGTCTATCCCGGTGCCCGCTTTTACGGCCGAGCAACCGACGACTTCGCCAGTTTCGACGTCCTCCATCATCAGCAGGTATTTGCCGTATTCGATGCGCTTCTGGAGACCGTTGAACGCGCGTTCCGACTTCTCCAGACGCTCGCGCATGATCGATTCATCGACGGGCAAACTCGTAAACCCGGGCCCTGATTGACGGGCGAGCTCCATCAGCGCATCAAAATCATCAAGTCGCGACGGACGCATCAGATAGGCGCTGGGCATTTCAGTTCTCCATCATCGCCTTGATGCGCGGACCATCCATACGCCCATCCGCCAGTCGGTTCAGAAGCAGGGCTGACAGTGTGGCCCGTTCCGCAAAGCTTTCGGTCACGACGAATTCTTCGTGTGAATGAATCCGGCCACCGCGAACGCCGAGCGTATCGACATTGGGCACGCCAGCAGCAAAGATGTTGTTTCCTTCGCAGACACCGCCTGTGTCGATGAATTCGAGATCCAGACCAATCGCCTGACCAGTTGCGTGCACAGCCGAGAAAATGGCCTGCTGCGCTGTGTTTCGCGGCTTGGGCGGGCGATAGAATCCTCCGTGAACGTGTCCCGTAATGCCGGGCCTTGACGTGGCGTGCGCAAAGAGCCGATCGACGGAATCCGTTGCCCAGGCTGCCGCTGCAGCGTCAGGCGCGCGTGCGCCAAATCGGACGATGGCCAGATCGGGTACAATATTGACCGCGCCGCCACCTTCGATGACGCCGACATTGAAGGTCACACCATCACGTTTGCCGTTGAGGCCTTCCAAAGCGACGACGAGTTCAGCAGCGGCTTCAATCGCGCTTCGCCCTTCTTCCTTGGCCCGGCCCGCATGCGCCGCTTTTCCGTGAAGCACGATGTCGAATACAGCTGAGCCTTTGCGTCCGCCGGCCATCGCGCCAGTGTCCATCGCGGGCTCGTAGGTCATGCCGATATGAGCGCCTGATCGTGCCGCTTCGGTCAGTGCTCCCGAACTGGCGTGATTCCCGATTTCCTCGTCTGGCGTGATGACGATCTGGTAGCCGATGCGATCACGAAATGGTCCGGCCTCAAATGTCTTCAAGGCTTCCAGCATAACGCAAAGACCACCTTTCATGTCAGCGAGTCCCGGCCCGTTGAGACGACCATCGCCAAGGTCTGTAACGCCTTCAAATGTTCCTTTCGGAAATACGGTATCGTAGTGGCCGGTAAGGACAACCTGGACCGGGGCCGCTGTTCGCGCTGATGCCCGCAAAATAGGGGCGGTGTGAATTGTCTGAATCTTGCCCGACGAGTCGATCGTTTCGAAACCCGGGGCTTCCTGGAGCCGGATATCCGCGTCGAGTTCGGAAAACGCATTCGCGAGCACGCCGGAAAAGGCGTTCAGTCCCTCGATATTCCAGCTGCCCGTATTCATGTCTGACCACGCGCAAGCGCGGGCCAGCATATCAGCGGCAGCAGATTCGATGCGTTCGCGTGCATCCTTGTCGTCATTCGTCAGTCTGGAAAGATCGTTCATGGCTACTTGGTTTCATAGGTAACGATGCGGGGCAAGTGGGCTGTAGTTGGCGGCACAAACAAAAACGGCCCGGCAGTTTGCCGGGCCGTTTAAATCTTGGGTGTTGATCCGTTACTGAACGGTGATCTCAACAACCGAACGACGGTTCAGAGGCTCACGAACGCCATCACGTGTGGCTTTGGCAAGATCTGTTTCGCCTTTTGCCGTCTCGGTGATGAGCGTCGCATCCACACCGCGTGACACGAGGGCCGAAGACACGATGTCTGCGCGGCGCTGCGACAGCTTGGCGTTGTAGGCGCTGGCGCCTGACGTATCAGTGTGACCCGCAATAGACACGGCACTTGGTGCACAACCGGCACCTGCTGTGATGTTCGCGACCGCTTGGTCGATAACCGCAGCAGCCTGACTTGTCAGATCAGCTTTGTCCCACTCGAAGTAGACAACGAAGTTCTGGTTCAAGCCTGCAC
>NZ_JBBKXE010000048.1:0-74773 GCF_037969335.1 Hyphomonas sp.
TGGTCAGACCCAATCCGTGCGCCGCGAGGGCGCCGATGAAAGCGAGGCTCCAGACGACCGGTTTGCGTTTCATCGGGCGTCCTGCATCTGCGTGACGAGCTTCACGCGGCTTGAGCCCGATGCCCGGAGCGTTTCGAGGATGCTGATCACATTCACAGCTTCAACTTCGCGGTCGGCGACGATGCGGATGGGCTGGTCCGGGTCGGTGGCAACGGCGGCGGCGATCGCCAGGTCGAAGCCATTGCGCTCGAGCATGGTTTCACCGAGAGCGATGCGGCCGTCACGGGCGACATAGATGGTGAGCGCATCGGCCACGCTTTCGGCTTCCACGAGGGAGCGTGGCGGGTTGACCTCCACCGGCTCGACCTCGCGGATGGCGCCGGCGACGAGAAAGAAGATGAGCAGCAGGAACACGATGTTGATGAGCGGCATGATGCGATCATCGATGCTGGCGAGTTCGGACGCGGCGAGGCGGGCGGAGAGTTTCATTGCATGCCCTTCGGCCCCTTCAGGGCGATAGAGCGTGCGCCGGACGCTTTCAGGGCGTCCATGACGGTGACGCATGTTTCAAGGCCGATTCCGGTAGCGACCGTCAGGCTGACCGGGTCTCCGGTTGCGAGACGGGCGTGGAGGATGGTGTCAATCTCGTCGAGCGGCAGCGGCCGGCCATCGAAATGCAGGCCTTCTGCGGTCAGCTCCAGAGCGATAACCTTGTCGTCCAGGTCCGGGAGCGATGACGGGGCAGGCGTTGCCATGTCCAGGCTGCGCCGGTCGGAAAAGGTCGATGTCAGCATGAAGAACAGGAGGAGGATGAACACCACATCGATGAGGGGTGTCAGTCCGATCCTGGTCCCGGAAGACCTAGACGTGGGCTGCGCGAACTTCATCAACGGGACTTTCGGTGCGGCGGGTGAGGTCGGGGGTGAAGATGCGGGTCACGGCGTCTTCGGTCTTGCGGGCGACCTGCAGGATGGAGCGGTCGAACCAGCTGGCGATGGCGACGACGGGGATGGCGACGATCAGGCCTGCAGCGGTCGTCAACAGGGCGGCCCAGATGCCGCCCGACAGGATGGCCGGGTCAACATTGCGGCCAGCCGCTTCCATCGCGCGGAAGGCCTGGATCATGCCGAGCACGGTACCAAGCAGACCAAGCAGGGGCGCGAGCGAACCGATGGTCTCGAGCAGGCCGAGATGGGATTTCAGGGTGTTGATCTCGGCTGTTGCGACGCGCTCGACCTCTTCGCGGACTGATGCCTCACTGACATCGGTGCGCAGTGACCCCCTTATGGCGGTGGCGACGGTGATGGAGGCTGGATCGCCGGCGCTTTGCACGGCGGCGAGCGCTTCGCGGCGGTTCCCGTTGCGGTAGAGCGTGACGGCCTTCTCGACATTGCCCGAGCGGCCGACACCGGCCATGCCGAACTGGACAAGCTTGTAGATGATCGTGGTCAAGGCGATGACCGACATGGCGATGAGCAGCCAGACAACGGGTCCGCCCGCCAAGACGAGATCCAATGCACCATTGACTGTCTCCGGGTGTTCCGCGGGGGCGAGACTGGAATCCATGATCAATTGCCTTTCAGGACGAAATGGGTGCGCAGGTCAGGCATCGGCCCACCTGCGGACGAGATTGTGATAGATGCCAGTCAGGCGGACGACAGAGGCCTGGTCCGCGCCTGTGGCGCTGAGTGACTGGATACTGCTGTCGAGTTCGAACAGGAGCGTGCGCTGGCCATCGTCGCGCACCATGCTCTGCATCCAGAAGAATGAGGCGACGCGGGCACCACGCGTCACGGGCGTGACGCGGTGCACGCTGGTCGAGGGATAGAGGATCATGTCGCCGGCCGGAAGCTTGACCGAATGGGAGCCATAGGTGTCGTCGATGACGAGTTCGCCGCCATCATAGGCGTCAGGCTCGGCGAGGAAGAGCGTGGCTGAGAGGTCTGTGCGGATGCGGAAATCGCTGCCGCGTACGGGGCGAATTGCATTGTCGACATGGTTGCCGAAATTCTGGCCACCTTCATAGCGGTTGAACAGCGGTGGATAGACTTTGAGCGGCAGGGCCGACGATATGAAAAGCGGATGGCGCTGCAGGGCGTCGAGCACGGCGTCGCCCGCCTTGCGGGACTGAGGACTGGTCTCGTCAAGCTGGGCGTTGCGCTTGGCCTGGGCTGCCTGGGCGCCGGATGTTACATTGCCATCCATCCAGGGCCCTGAATCGATGAGGCCGCGCATGGCGGCGACGTCTGCCTTGGACAGGACTTCTGGAATTCGGATCAGCATGGCGTGATGTGGTCTCGTATGTGGGGAGGCGGGGGCCGCAGCCTTTCAGCTGCAGCCCCTTCCTGGTTGTCAGTATTTGAATTTGAGACTGCCGATGATGGACCGTCCCGGTGCAATGGTTGCCATGTGGGTCGTGTAGACCCGGTCGTAGTAACGCTCGTCTGTCAGGTTGTTCGCGTTGAGCTGGAAATCGATATTCCCGGTGATGGCGTAGGAGAGCATCGCATCATATTTCCAGTAGCTGTCCACGCTCTTGGTATTGGCCGTATCGCCGAACCGTTCGGACATGTAGGTCGCGCCGCCGCCGACCGAGAGCTTCGGCAGGATGTCATACGTGGTCCAGAGCGAGACGCTGTGTTCCGGCGTGTTTGGCAGCGTGTTGCCCACCTGGTCGATGTTGATCGGACCGGCATCAATGATTTCGGAGTCCATGTAGCTGTACCCCGCAAACACGTCCCATTGTGGTGTGATCGAGCCGGTTGCACTGAGTTCGACCCCCTGCACACGTTGCTCGCCTAAAGCCTGCTGCGCACCGCCGCGTCCGGCCTCGACCGCAACGTGACCGTCCACGATCTCGTTGCGGAAGATGGCGGCATTGAGAGCGAGGTCGCGGCCTTCCGGTTCCCATTTCACGCCAACTTCGATGTTGCGGTTCTTCTCGGGCTTCAGGTCTTCTTCTGCCGTCGAAAGATTGTCGCTGCCATCACCTGCAGTTACGCCGGATGGGCTCGCTGATGTGCCATAGGAAGCATAGACGCTGGTATCGAAGGTTGGCTTGTAGATCAGGCCGACCTGGTAGCTGAAGATGAAGTCGTGGTTGGACAGGTCAGTTGATGTCTTGGTGCTGAAATCATCACCCCGCACACCGAGGTTCAGGATGAACTGGTCGTTGAGGGTAACGGAGTCGAACAGGTAGATGCCGGCCGTATCGACTTGCGTTTTGGTGACGTCACCGAGCGTGACCGTGCCGCTCCACGGATCGTTCGGATCGGGATCGTAGAGGTCGGTACAATTGTAGCCGCTGGCGGCACCTGCGCCGAAGAGGTCGCAGCCGCCACGTGGGATCTCGACATCGCCGGGCGCGAACAGCGAGACGGAATAGGTCGCCCGTTCGGTTTCTTCATGGCCGAGTTCGAGGCCTGCCGAGATGGAATGCGCGAGACCGCCAGCATCGAAGCTGGCCTGGATATCCGTCTGGTTGATGATCGAATCGGTCTTGGAGTTGTTGCTCTTCGTGTTGCGGAAAACGAGGCCGTTGACGACGTTGCCCTGGCTGTCATCCGGGTTGGTCGCGATATAGGCATTCTCCGAACGGACGATGCGCGTGATGTTGCGCAGGGTCATGTAATCATTCAGCTCGTGGGAGAGTTCGAGCTGCGCAGAATCTGCCTGCGTGTCGTGGAAATCGCGGTTGAGGAGACCATAGAAATTGTCCTTGTCGATACCTTCGACGGGCTGGCCGGTCGTCGTGTCGAGCGGATGGCCATAGTCGATGATGCCGTCGCTCTCATAGTGCGAATAGCTGAGTGTGGCGCGGTCCGGGCTATTGAGGCCCCAGGTGATCGTGGGCGCAAAGCCCCAGCGATTGTCATAGACGCCGTCGCGGCCCGGGATTTCAGATTCCTGCCACATGCCGTTGAGACGTATACCGACGTTTTCGGAGAGGGCTTCGTTCACGTCCAGTGTGGCGCGTTTGTGCTCTGCATTGCCGAGGGCGATGGAGCCGGCGATGAAGTCAGTTGCCTTGGCGGTCTTGGTAATGAGATTGAGGCTGCCGCCGGCCGCGCCGCGACCGGCCATTGTGCCATTGGCGCCGCGCGAGACTTCGATCTGTTCGAGATTGAACACGTCACGCGATTGAGCTGAGGCATCGCGTACGCCGTCGACCATGATGCCGCTGGTGGATTCAGCGCCGCGAATGAAGGGGCGGTCGGCGAAGGGCTGGCCGCCTTCACCCATGGCCATCGTGATGCCGGGTACAGTGCGCAGGGCATCGACCAGCGTCGTGGCGCCCGTGTCTTCCAGCACTTTATCAGTGACCACGGTGATGGAGCGCGGTGTGTCGATCAGGGGCGCGGTGTATTTTGGGGATTCCGGCTCGGCCTTGTAGTCCGGCGTGGCGGCCTCGATGGAGACTTCGCCGATCTCGACCGGATCGGCCTCCTGGGACGATGTTGTCGATTGCGCGTTGGCGCTCAGCGGAAACAGGACGAGCCCGAGCGCTGTTGTAGCCAGAAGAGAGGTGACCTGACGTTTTTCCGGGGCGGCCGTCTTGAAATCCATGATGTGCGTCCTTTGCTTTACATTCTGAGAATGCGAACTAATTGCAAAACGGTAAGGTGGCAACAGCAATTGAGAATAATTCTCAAAAAGATTGGGGGTGTTCGGAAAACGAGGCGGAGATGTGTGTGATGTCATGTCAGGCCAGCATGCTCGTGATCGCCAAGGAAGGCTGGGCCGGCTGGTCGCGAAACTGGAACAGGGCGGCGATGCCATGACGATTAGCGAGGTCGAGGCCTTGCGAAGCGCCACTGGCAAAGAGACCGGTCGCCCAGGCATCAGCGAAGGCGCAGCTGGCGTGGAGAACGCTGACGCTGGCGAGGTCGCCGTCATCGCGATTGGCGTCCGGATGGCGCACGATGTGCGAGACACGCTGGCCATTCTCGATGCGGAGCTTGCGGTAGTCGCCTGAGGTGGCGAGTGAGAGATTGCAGAGGGCAACACGCCATGGAGCGGCCGCGGCGGGTGATTCTAAATCGACCCACCAGGGCAGGCCGTCAGGCTTCGCGCCACCGGCTGTGAACTCGCCGCCAATCTCTGCAAGGAAACTTGTGATGCCCAAGGCGCGCAGAGCGTCTCCCATGCCGTCGACGGCATAGCCTTTGGCGATGGCCGACAGGTCGAGCTGGAACGGCGCGTGGCGCGTCAGCAGGGGACCGGCAAGCGCGAAGGCCCGCCACGCATCACGGTCCGTCGCCTGGTCTGCCAGCGGCATCGCAGGGGATCCGAACCCGAGGCGGGAGACGTCGGCGCCGAGGCAGGGATTGAGCGCGCCGTCCGTGGCTGCTGCGACCTGCAGCGTGATGTCCAGTACCTGCCGAAAGTCTTCCGGCAGGATCACGCTGTCGCCGATTGGCAGGCGGTTGAACCGGCTGATCAGGGAGTTCGGCTCCCATGTGCTCATCTCGGAGATGATGCGGGCGAATCCCGATTCAAGCGCGCTGCGAATGTCCTCGGCTCCGACGCCGGGAGGCGCGTGGGCCGAGACCGACCAGTCCGTACCCATCGTTGTGCCGCTGAGCCGCAAGAGCGGCCCAGCGGCGACAAGAGGACGAACCGCGTCGGGCTGCGGCAGGTCATGAGGGATGAGCAGGTTCAAAGCGTTCTATAGGGGCAGGGCTTCGAAGGTTGCCGTGTAGGAGGACCGGACTTTCATCGGCAAGCCGTCAATCACGGTTTCGCCTTCCGACCCGGCCGTGAACCAGTAGGGACCCGGAATTGTCGGCGTGAAGGTGAAGACACCATCGGCATCCGTCGTCAGCTTGAATTCGCCCGGTGTGTCGCGATAGCGGTCATTGCCCGGCAGGACAGTCACTTCAAGGCCGCTGGCCGGTGCGCCGTCGAGCAGGAATTTGAAACTGACCGGTTCGCCGGTGAAGACGTCATTGGGGTGGGTGACGGGCTGGAATTCAAGGCCCTTGCCTGTGGCGGCAAACACTTCGGTCGAAGGGGCGCCCAGCGTGACGTAGGTCTCGACTCTGCGGTTCGACAGCGAGATCTGCACGTCGGGCTTCTTGTCCACGCCTTCGGCGCGAAGGGTCTCGAGCGTCCCGCGCCAGCGTTTGCGCTCGCCCGCTTCGGACCAGCTGGCGAAGTAGAAGGGTTCGCCTGCGGTGGAGACGCGATAGGTGCCCTGCTGGTTCATCTGGAAATCGAACATCGCGCGAATCTCGCCGGACGCGGCATTCTTGATCTCGACGACCGAACCGTCAGGCCCGGTGACGGTGACCGATGCCGGATCAATCGCGTGATGGTTCGGGAAGAAGAGGTCGTTGGAGATGGCGGCGTCAACGGTCACCCATTGCGAGTCTCCGGAGAAGGTGAAGGTCGAGGGCAGCATCCAGGCCCGGTGGGCACTGGCCGTGCCAGCCAAGGCGAAGAGTACGGAAGATGCGGCGAGGAGCCGGATGGCAAAGTGTTTCATGGGGAGAGTCTCCTTGAGGATAGGCGCGCGCCGGGCGGCGGCCCCGGGTCTAGTCTTCGTCGGTAAGCGTGAGCGTGATCTGGCCGAGCTCGGTTTCGCCCGAGACAGTCAGCGGCGCGGCGCCATTGGCTGGCCATGTGAATGGCACCTGCACCATTTCGCGCCCGCCTACTTCGCGGACAGCCTCGACGGTGAGGATGTAGTCGCCGGGTTCGAGCGCGGCCAAGGCGGGCGAGCCGCCAGCGATATTGAAGCTGTGCGTGCCGGGGCCACGCGTCGGTCCGGATACGCCATCAACCGGCATGGTGAGATCGCGGCCGGCGCGGCGCCACCATTGGCGCAAATCCTTCAGCCAGGTTTCGCCCTCTTCTTCGCCGCGCCGTTCCTGCTGGTAGAGGACAGCCAGGTTGGCGGCGACGGTCTGGTCGGGGCGGGCGATCCATGCGGCGAGATAGGGCCGGTGATATTCGGCGACGTTGAGCTGCGGGATGGCGATGCCGATCTCCATCGAGTCAGCGACGGCGGGGCCGGTCAGGAGGGCCATTCCGGCCAGGGTCATGATTGCGCGCATGGGATCCTCAAATGTGGGCAAAGAAAAGAAGGAGCAGGATGGGCACCGCGAAACCCGCGATGGTGAGCGGCCAGGTGGTGGCGCGCCGGGCCGAGTGGATCTGCAGGAGCCAGAGACCCGACAGGCAGAATAGCATTGTGGCGACGGCAAAGATGTCGAGAAACCATGCCCAGGCGGTGCCGGTATTGCGGCCTTTGTGCAGGTCGTTGAGATAGGCGACCGCGCCGCGGCTGGTGGTCTCGAAGGCGACGTCGCCGGTTTCGCGGTCGATGCTGAGCCAGGCGTCGCCGCCGGGACGGGGCAGACCGATATAGACATCGACGTCGGTCCATTCCGCCTGCCGGCCGCCGACATCGGCGCCGAGTTCGGTCTTGAGCTGGCGGGCGACGGCGACGGGCAGGGCCGGCGTCGTGCCTGTGTCCGGGCCTGCTTCGAGCAGGGCGAGCAAAGACGGCGCCAGCGTGGTTTCCACTTCGCTGACCTGCGGACGGCTCGGAATGTCGGCCGCGTGGTTGAGCGTGATTCCCGTTGCGGCGAACAGGAGCATGCCGATCAGGCAGACGGCGCCCGACATCCAGTGGATGGTGCGGATCTGGCGTTTCCAGAACGCATACCGCATCCGGCGCTGGCCCGCCTTGGCCTGCGCGCGGTCTGTCGCGGCCTGTGATGGGGATTCAGTCAGCAGGGAGGTCAAGCGATACTCGGCGTTGGTGGAAGGATGCGACGGTCCCTAGCAGCCCGATATTGCGGATGCAAGTCATTCTCAAACATTGGGCTGCGTGCTGCGATGATGGCGTCAGAGCGAGCATTGGCGCCGTCGCGGCGGGGCGAGGGCATGCATTGTTGGTGCGCTGGGTCGATACCAGTCGGCGCCGTTCAGAACGACAAAGGGGCGCCGCTCCTGGCGAGCAGCGCCCCTTGTCTGGTGGTCTCGCAGCTTTGCTGCGCCGGATCAGTCGGCGGTGAAGGTGACACGGGCCGAGGCCGCGCCGGTGTCCTCGACAAAGCCGGGCTGGCCGCCGCCGAGCGAGAGCGTCGCCGACATGCCCGCCGGGGCAACAAGCGCGCCGTCCTTATCGAAATAGCCAAGCCGTTCAGGTGACAGGTCGAATTTCACGGTCTGGCTTTCGCCGGGCGCCAGTTCGACGACATCGAACGCGACCAGTTCCACGCGCGGCGTCGAGGGGTTGGGCCTTTCGTCGAGCTGGATATAGGCCTGCACCACTTCGCGTCCTGCGCGCTCGCCCGTATTGGTCACGGTGACGGAGACCGGCATGGCCTCCGCGCCGTCCTGCGCTTCTGGCACCGAGATGTCGGAATAGGCGAAGCTGGTGTAGCTGAGGCCGTGTCCGAACGGATAGAGCGGCTTGCCCTCATAGTATCTGTACGTCCGGTTCTGCATCGAATAGTCATCGAAGGCGGGCATGCCGTCGAGCGATGTGTTGAACGTTACCGGCAGGCGGCCTGACGGGCTGAACTCGCCCCAGAGCAGGTCGGCGATGGCGCTGCCAGCTTTCTCGCCGGGATAGAAGGCATGGACGATGGCCGGCAGGTTCTCGGCCTCCCAGTTAAGCGCCATGGCGCTGCCCGAGAAGTTGACGAGAACGACCAGCTTGTCCGTTGCGTGCAGCTTCTTCAGCAGGTCTTCCTGCACTCGCGGCAGCTTGAGGTGGGTGCGGTCGCCGCCGAGGAAGCCGTCGATTTCGACACTCAACTCCTCGCCTTCGAGGTCAGCGTCGATGCCGCCGAAGAAGAGGACAGCATCAGCCTCCTCAGCTGCGGCCAGCGCCTCGCCGGCCCAATTGCGGGACCTGTTGACCCATGACAGGCTGGCCATCGGCTCGATCGTGTTGCGTGGCCAGAAGCGCTCGACGGTCAACGTGTATGACACGGGATAGGCCTCACCGGCCTTCATCTCGACCGGGCCGTCACTGACATTCTGGCCGCCGATGATGGCTTCGGATTCGCGCGCGGTCTCGAAGCTGTAGGCACCGTCTTCTTCCGGTACGATAAAGCCTTCCCAGACGATCCCGAACTCGTCTGCAATGCTGCCGTCGATTGGGGATGTCTTCCAGTGATGGTCGAGCTGCGCGTCGACCGTCACAGATACCGGGTCGCCTTCGCGTGCAGGATTGTCCGAGCTTGTCATTGTCAGGCCGGGTTCAAGTGCGCCCTTGTCATTGGCGTGTTTCAGGACGCTCGCTTCGACGGGTTTATGATTGCCGAAGACTCCACCGGCCAGGGCGGATCCCGGCGCATAGACGACATTTTCGGCACCCGCCTTCGCCATCACACCCTCGAGCGCGGTGACCGGTGCGGTCGGGTAGCCGAAATAGTTTGCCACCAGGGTCAGTTCATTGTCGGCGTTCGGGCCGATGACCGCGACTTTCGTGCCTTCGGCCACACGCTAACATTATTCACGCCAAGCCCTTTCTCGCGCGGCTGCGCGATCCCGCCCGGACATCAGTCGGGCGGCAAGAATGAGGCGTTGGGGCTGGGCGCCGGGTGTCAGGTTGGCGTTTTGAGGGCGGCGATCGCCAATGCGATATCCTGGAGCTTATCGCCATTGGAGGGGGCGAGCATGCCTTCGCCTTCTGCGACTTCAAGCTGCTTCGCATCATATGCCCAGCGTCGGAGCAGCTCCAGTTTGATGGCGTCTGAGAAACGCGCGGCCAGAAGCTTCTCGATAGTATGAAATGTGTTGGCGGGATCGATCAGGGCCGCATTCAGATCAATTTTTTCAGAACGCGCTGATGCATAGAGGGATTCGAGATACCTCAATCGTTCGACATAGGATCTCGCCTCATCGGCGTTTGAGAATACCTTGCCCGAAACATAATATTCATCGTCGCCCGAGTGGACAAAACCGGTATCGCGATAGGCGTCGGCTTCGGCTGCCGAAATCGCCCCAAGATAGCGGTCCTCCAGGACCGGGTGCAGGTCCGGCAGGCCATGCAAGTGCACGTCTTGCCCGGAATGGGCTTTCAGAATCTTGGTCGCGCGGGCTTCATCCCCTTCATTCCAGGTGCGCACCCACAAAGTCAGGCCGCCATGCTCGACCTGATCGGCGATGTATTCGGCGTGCTCACCACCGATGATTCTTGCCAGGGCGGCACCGAGCGCGGCGCCACTGCCGCCGCCAACGAGAAGCGCAACCAGTCCGGCCGCCAGGGCCCCGCCGGATGCGACGACCGGGATCAGGCCCGCCAGCGCGCCGACATACATCAACGTTCCAATGACGGCACCCTCGGCATTGCCGACATCTTCCTCGGCGACGTAAGCGATCCGGGGCGCAGCCGTATCGTCCTCGACCTCGGCCACTTTCCGGTAGGCATGGCCCAATTTCTGCTCAACACTATCGGAGCGCGCAAGCAGGCTGATCTCTGCCCGGTCAAAACCATGCGACAGCAGGTCATCAATGGCCGCCTGGAGCGTTTCTTCGGTCTGAAAAACGCCGACGGCTTCGCGGGCAGGTAGAGGGCTCGGTTGAGTCATGACGGTACTCCTGTTCGCCCGAAGCCTAGCTGAGGCAATGGATATGTCAAAAACGACCGGTAGCGACCTGGAGCCGCATCCCTGAAGTCATCATGCCCGATTTTGAATCTGGCCGCTTCGGCTGTTCCCCTGTGGTTGCAGCGATTGGCAGCGAGTTAGGGCGCCTATTTGCCCGATCTGAATAGCAGCCGAGGTAAATGTTTGTACACGTTTCCCACCCAGCGTTGCGAAAATCTGTTGCGCCCGATGCATTCGGGGGCCGTGAAACGAGAGCTGTGATGAACACTCCTACGACATTCTGGCGCGATCTGTTTCCAGGTTCCCTTCGAAACAGGATCATCGTGCTTGCCTGTTGCGTGTCGCTCCTGACGTCGATCGCGCTAGGTGTGCTGCTGGTGATGCGTACCACCAGCATTTCCTACGACTTGGCCGTCGAAAACGTCGCGCATGAAACGCAACTGGTCGCACTCGACTTCAAGTGTGCGTACAATGAAATCGAGAATGACGCCTTTGTCATCTCTCGGACGCCGCCGATCCAGGGGATGCTGCGGAGTGCGGAATCTAATCACATCGACCCCCGCGACGGCTCTACGACAGATCAATGGCGTGAGCGCCTGGAGGCCATCTTCGCATCGATCATGAATGCGCGGACCAGCTACACACAGATCCGCTATATCGGTGCCCACAATGACGGCAGGGAGCTGGTGCGCGTCAACCGGCATGATGACGGATTTGAAATGGTCCCGGTATCCCTCCTGCAGACGAAATCCGAGGAATCCTATTTCCAGAAAGCGCTGACGCTTGAGCCGGGCGAGGCCTATTTTTCAAAAGTGACCTACAACCGCGAGCTTGGACAGCTTGATAGCGAACTCGTCCCTACGCTCCGCGTCGTCGTACCGATATTCGATCTGGACGGAGAAATCTTCGGCATGGTCGTCATCAATGCCGACTATGCCGCCATGCTTCGCAGACGCTTCGAGGCGATAAATATCACCCGCAATATCATCGTCTCGAATGAATCGGGCGACTATATGGAGCAGCTTTCCGACGGTACGGTGGCTGACCTTCGCTACCATAATGGCGGATCGGGTGAGGGCGACGAGCTGCTTGCGGCGCTGCTTCCCGGAAAAGAGCGCGGGTCGGATTCATGGGTCGCAAGGACCGGTGACGAACTCATTTATTCTGTGCGAATGCCGATCAGCGAACGGCTCGACGATTCGCATCTGATCATGTCGATACGCGTTCCGAACGACGAATTGTTTGCAGGGGCCAACCAGATCAGGAAGGAAGGCATCCTGCTCGCCCTTTTGCTCATTGCGCTTTCGCTCGGGGCTGCCGCCTGGGCTGCGACAGAGCTAACAGGGCCGCTATTGCGCATGACCCGATCTGTCCGAGAGGCGAGCCATTCAGGCGATGTTCCCGATCTTCCGGTCGGCCGGGATGATGAAATCGGAGAGTTGGCGGTCGCTTTCCAGTCTCTCGCCCAGAACCTGACCGGAAGCGAAGCGCAAATCCGGGCGATCTTCGGTAATGTCGTGGATGGCGTCTTTACCGTTGACGAGGCCGGCGCCATTCAGAGTTACAATTCGTCCTCGGAGCGAATGTTCGGATTTCCGTTCGAAGACGTCATAGGACAGGACATTGGCCTGTTGATGCCGGACGAAATTTTCACGCAATATGATCGTCGGCTCAACGAGGCCCGGGAGTCGGGCGCGGAGGACACGATAGGTGTCACGTGTGAGGTGGTTGGGAATCGGCAGGATGGTTCTGTATTTCCGATGGAGGTGTCGGTCAGCAAGGTCGATGCCGGCGGGCAGATCATGTTTGTCGGGATTGTTCGCGACATTACCGAACGCAAACAGATGGACACTATCAAGAGCGAGTTTGTGTCGACAGTGAACCACGAACTGCGGACGCCGCTGACGTCGATTCAGGCCGCCTTGGGGATATTGCAGAAAATGCTGCAGGGTAAGGTCGGACCCAAGGAAGAGCGCCTGCTTGATATCTCGCTGGAAGGCACGCAGCGACTTGGCCTGCTCGTCAATGATATCCTGGACGTCGAGAAGATTGCGGCCGGGAAAATGGAATTCTATCCGGAGACCTGCGAAATGGTCGGGTTGGTGACCGATATCGTGGAGCGTCACCAGAGCCTGGCCGAGAAATACCGCGTCATCTTCCGTCTCGACACGCAGATTCCGAACGCCCATTGCCGGGTGGACCCATCCCGCTTCAATCAGGCGCTTGTGAACCTGCTGTCCAACGCGGCCAAATTTTCGCCTGAAGGTGAACCCGTTGGCATCGAGATCGCGGAGCAGGCAGACAACCGCATTCGGATATCGGTTTCTGATACCGGCCCTGGCATTCCAGCCGCGTTCCGGAACAAGATTTTCCAGCGATTTGCACAGGCTGACAGTTCGGCAACACGTTCGACCGGCGGATCCGGGCTGGGACTGAACATCACCAAAACGATCATCGAAACGCTCGATGGCGAGATTTCATTCGAGAGCGTTGAGGGGCAGGGGACGACGTTCACGATCGTTCTTCCAACCTGTGCCAATGCGGAGAAGACGGGAGATACCAAATGGCAGGCGGCCTGAACAGAATTCTCTATGTGGAAGACGATCCGATCATCGCCGAGCTGGCGGGCATGGTGTTGACGACATTTGGTGGATTCGACGTGCGTCATTGCGCGTCCGGGGCCGACGCGATTGCGGCGTTTCCCGAATTTTCTCCGCAGATGCTGCTGCTGGATGTGATGATGCCCGAAATGGATGGGCCCCAGACCCTGCAGAACATCCGATCCATGCCGGGTGGCGATGCCATTCCGGCGGTCTTCATGACGGCGCGGGTCCAGGTGCACGAGCGCGAGTCGTATATGCAGCTGGTTGCGGTGGGGGTCATTCCCAAACCGTTCGATCCGATGACGCTGTCCGATCAGATAGCCGAGATGTGGCGTCTCAGTTCTGCGGTGGCTTTCCAGGACAGCTGAGCCTGAGGCCATCAGCGCGTAAAAAATGTCACGCGGATGACAAGGATCAATTTGCGTGCGGCGAAGCCGTGCTTTCTTGCATCCATGAAAATCGAACCTGAAATATCCTATCGAAACATTGAGCCGTCCCAGCAATTGCAGGAGCGGATCAACAAGGAAATCCGCCAGCTCGAAAAAATTGACCCGGAGCTGATCTCCTGCACGGTTCTGGTGGACGGCCCGAGCGGGCACAAACATGCGGGCGGACTGGCATCGGTCCGGATCCACCTGACGGCCCCGGGCCGCAAGGATATTGCCGTCACACACGTGGCCGACGACAATCATGCGCATGAGGACGTCCTGGTCAGTGTCCGGGATGCGTTCAAGGCCGCCCAGCGACAGATCAAGAAGCTCAAGCCTGACCACAGGGCCGAAGGGGCTGGTGACGACACGCGGGTCGCCGGCAAGATCGCGCGGTTCCTGGCCGAGGAGGGGGCGGGGTTCATTGTCGCCGAAGACGGGCAGGACTATTACTTTCAGGCCCGCTCGGTCACCGATGCGCAGTTCAAGGCGCTGAAAGTCGGCGACGATGTTACGTTCAGGGTCGAGCCGGGCGACAAGGGCCCGCAGGCGGTTGCCGTTCACCTGCGCGGCGATTGAGCGACAGGAAAAGGAACCTCATATGTTTGTAAGAAATTTCGACCTCATTCTCGACCCGGCCGACGCGATGCAGATTGCCATGCTGGTGCGCGAGTTCGACACGGAGGATATCGATCCGACGGGCGAGGAATATTCGGGCGATGAGGCCTTCGCAGACGAGGAGGACCTGCTCGAACAGGAGGAGAAGGACCCGGCTGATCCGGCGCTGGACGCGCTTGGCGCTGCCGTCAATCTCCTGAATGTCGATGCGCAGCGAGACTTGCTCGCGCTGATGTGGGTGGGGCGCGGTGACTACAGGCCCGAGGACTGGGCGACAGCGCGCCATCAGGCCACCGATGTCGCCGACATGCATCTGGCCAAGTATCTTGCAGAGACGCCGCTCGCGAGCACGTACCTCATCGAGGGACTGAGCCAGATGGGCTATTCCGTCGATGATTACGAGGCCTCCTGAAGCGGGAAGAGGGAGAAGAACGATGGGAATGGTTGACGGAAAGAGCGCTCTGATCACGGGTGCCGGAGCGGGCATCGGGCGCGCAACGGCGCTCAAGTTCGCAGCCGAAGGCGCTCGTGTCGCCGTGTCGGACGTGAATGTCGAAGGCGGCGAGGAAACGGTTCGCCTGATCGAGGCAGTTGGCGGCGAGGCCTTCTTCATGCGGGCCGACGTATCGCAGGCCAAGGAGGTCGAGGCGCTGATCAAGCAGACGGTCAAGACGTTCGGTAGGATCGATTGCGCCTGCAACAATGCCGGGATTGAAGGGACCATTGCGCCGTTCGCAGAGCAGACGGAAGAGAATTTCGACCGGATCATTTCGGTCAACCTGAAGGGCGTCTTCCTGTGCCTGCGCGCAGAGATACAGCAGATGGTCAAAACTGGCGGCGGGGCAATCGTCAATCTCGCCTCGGTTGCCGGCCTTGTCGGATTTGCGGGCCTCAGCCCCTATGTGGCGTCAAAGCATGGCGTGAACGGCCTGACGAAGAATGCCGCGCTTGAATATGGCAAGGCAGGTATCCGCGTGAATTCGGTCTGCCCCGGCGGGATTGATACAAGGATGCTGGATTCGCTCGCAGAGCAATCGAGCGACGGGAAGATGACGTCCCGCGACATGCTCGATCCAATGCACCCGATCGGGCATATCGGTACGCCGGAGGAAGTGGCCGAACTGATCGTCTGGTTGTGCTCGCCGCGCGCGTCTTTCGTCACCGGCGCGAACATCCCGGTCGATGGCGGCTTCGTGGCGCAGTAGGCAGCCGCGCGGTCTCAGATCAGTCCGATGGCCGCTGCGACGCCCAGGCCTGCTGCGCCCGCCAGCGCCATGAACACCGCGACAGCCATGCATTGGTGCCTGTAGGCGCCTTCACCCGCGACCAGTGCAATCGTGCCCTTCAGCAGCGTATTGGCGATCGCAGCCAGTGCGACGGCGATGGCGGCGGTTTCGGTGCTCAGTCCTTTCGCGCTCATCTGGATCATGGAGAGGCTGATGGCATCCACATCTGCGGCGCCCGCCACAAGGGCGACGCCGTAAATCCCTGTCGGCCCCAGCATGTCGGCGGCAGCCCTCGACAGAAGGAGCGCCGTCGCCAGAAGGGCCGCGAAGAATAGTGCCGACCTGACGTCGAGGGGGTTGGACAGGACGAGGTCCGGCGCGGCCTGTGTTCCCCGGCGCAGGAGGAAAATTGCAGCAATGGCCAATGCGACAACCAGCATGGACCCGAATGGCAAGGCGAGGGGGGCGACGAGTGATGGTGCGAAGGCGCCGAGAATAAAAGCGGTCCGGACGATCATGCCGGCCCAGGCCAGGGCCGTGCCTCCGACCAGGGCGCGCGCATCGCCCGCGTCGTTCCGGCTGAACCGCGCAAAGGAAAGGGTCACGGCGGTTGATGAGGCAAAACTGCCCGCGAGTGCCAGCAGTCCGATGCCGCGCCGGCTCCCCAGCCATTTGACGCCGAGATAGCCGACAAACCCCAGGCCACTGATCAGGACGACCATCCACCAGATCGCGCGCGGATTGAACGCGTCATAGGGCCCGTAGGCCTGGTCGGGCAGTACGGGCAGGACGACGACCGAGATCAGCAACTGGCGGAGGAAAGCGCTGAGTTCCTTTTCCTCGATCCGGTGCAGCAGGGCGTGAAGGGGTGTTCTCAGCCAGAGCACGAATGCCACGATCACGGCCCCGGCCGCGGCTGCCTGGGAATGGCCGAGCACCGCCACGGCGCCGAGTGCATAGGCGCTGAGCGCGGCCACCATCGTCGTGACACTGACGATGCGGGTAACATCAATCTGGGCTTCGAACCCTTCCCGCAAGAGCAGCGCGAGCGCGACAAAGCCGGCCGCGATGACAAAGCCATTTCCCGTATCGACAAGGGCGCACAAACCGCCCAGAAATCCGATCAGTCCGATGGTCCGGAACCCGGCAACGCGCGAGCCGTCGGGATCGGCCCGATCTTTCCAGCCGCGCTCCAGCCCGATCAGCAAGCCAATGCCGAGCGCAGTCAGCAGACCGGTGAGGGGCGTCTCAGGTATCATCGGGACATATCCGGGACCATCCATTCAGCAAGGAGCAGGCAGCATTATGCGGCATACCGGCAGAGGGAAAAGGCTTCGCGCGCAATCACTTCTTCCTCATTGGTGGGGATTACGGCAACCGCGATCTCGGAGCGCTGCGTGGAAATAATGCCAGCACCGGATTCGTTCAGCGTCGCATCAAGTTCGATCCCCATCCAAGACAGGCGCGCGATGACACGCCGTCTGATCTCCTGTGAGTTCTCGCCGACACCGCCGGTGAACACGATGGCCTCGAGGCCATTGAGCGCGACCGTCAGGGACCCGATTTCCCGCGCAATCCTGTATGTGTACACATCAAGGGCCTCCTCCGCTTCCGGCGCGAGGCTGGCGAGCAGGTCACGGACATCCCCGCTTATTCCGGAGACTCCGAGCAGGCCGGATTTGTGATGCAGCATGTCCGAGACCGCGTCCGGCGTCATCTTTTGGCTGCCAATCAGGTAGAGGACCGCGCCCGGATCAAGGTCGCCGCACCGGGTGGCCATAGGGACACCCGACAGGGCGGTCAGTCCCATAGAGGTGGCGATACTGGTGCCGTCCTGTATCGCGCAGAGGCTCGCCCCGTTGCCAAGGTGGGCCATGACCGTCTTGCGATGTGGCCGATCGGAAAAGGTCTGTGTCATCGCGCCCGCGATATAAGCGTAGGAGAGGCCATGAAATCCGTAGCGTTGGAGGCCGGACTCGGTCAGTTCCCGTGGCAGCGCATAGAGGCGGGCTTCTCTTGGCTGTGCGCTGTGGAAGGCGGTGTCGAAGGACAGGGATTGGGGAAGGCCCGGGAACTGTTTTGCCAGGCTGCGAACGCCGGCCAGATTGTAGGGCTGGTGATCGGGCGCAAAGACGGAGAGCCTGTCCAGCGCATCCAGCAGTTCAGGCGTCGCGAGGCGCGGACCGTCGCAGGACTGGCCACCATGCACGATCCGGTGGCCCGCTGCGATCAATTCGGTGCCATCGATGGCGGCGCTCAGGCAGCGCGCCAATTCCGGGATGAGTTGTTCAGGTGCCGGGTCGACCTTTGACAGGGCATCGACGAACTGGCGCTCATGGCTTTCGCTCGTCGTATCCATATCGACTTTGAGGTTTGCGCCCAGTCCGGTCAGTTTGCCGCCAAGCAGGCGCCCTGCAAGCTGGTCTGCCCCGGCGCGGTAGAGCGAAAATTTCAGGCTGGACGATCCGGTGTTGAAGGTGGCAATAACCGGAGTGGTCATGGCGCACTCGCCTTCCAGGCGAGGTAGCACTTGGCCAGCGCGCAGGAGGCCAGCCGCTCTCTCACGCTGTCGGACCGGCTGGTCAGGATGATCGGAACCTGAGCGCCGACAACCAGGCCCGCGGCGGCGGCGCCGGCCAGGTAGTCGAGTTGCTTGGCGAGCATGTTGCCGGCCTCGATATCCGGCACGATGAGAATGTCGGCGTCGCCAGCGACATCGGAGACCAGGCCCTTGATTTTTACGGCCTGTTTCGAGACAGCCAGATCGAAGGCGAGTGGACCATCGAGCACACCGCCGGTGATTTGCCCCCGTTGGGCCATCTTGCAGAGCGCGGCTGCGTCGACGGTCGTCGGCATGTGGGGATCGACCTCTTCGGTGGCAGCCAGGATCGCCGTCTTCGGGGAGTCTATTCCGATGGCATTGGCCACGTCGATGGCGTTCTGGACAATCCATCTCTTGGTGTGCAGGTCCGGCGAGATATTCAGGGCGCCATCGCTGATGAGCAGGTATTTCGGATAAGCGGGGGTCTGCATCACGAAGACATGGCTCATCCGGCGGTCGGTGCGCAGGCCGGTATTGCGGGCAACAATGGCTGCCATCAGTTCGTTTGTGTGCAGGGCGCCTTTCATCAGCGCCTGTACCTTGCCGGCCCGGGCGAGTTCGACGCCCGTCTGGGCGGCGGCGTGGCTGTGCGGTGTGTCGATGATCTCGGCGCCTGCCAGATCGAGACTGAATTGATCTGCTGCCGCGCGAATGCGCTGCTCCGGCCCTATCAGGACCGCCTTGATCAGACCGGTCGCCTGCGCGTCGAGAGCAGCCGCAAGGGCATTCTGGCTAACGGGGTGAATAACCGCCGTCGCTATCGGGGCGCCGTCTGCGCGTGAGAGGATTGACGCGAAGGCGTCGTGCGGATCGCCTTGTTCGGCGCTGCTTTGAGTCATTGGACGAGTGCCCCATCGTGGTTGGCGTTCATTCGCCCGCCTTATCAGTAACCGACCACGGACGCGTATTCTTCTTCGGTGGGTTCGCCAGCGGCGGCAATGAGGCGCTTGCGGTCAGATATCCGGATTCGGTTCGACTGTGGCAGTTCAATGATCCCTTGCCGCTTCAGCTGGTTCATCATGCGGCTGACTGTCTCCAGTGTCAGCCCGACATAGTCGGCCATGTCGCAGCGACTCATCCGGATATCGACAAAGCTCGTCGCGGGGTCTGCGAAGCGGCTGTCGAGGAAGAGAAGAAAGGTTGCCGTGCGTTCCATCGCGCATTTGCGCCCGAGCAGAAGGGCTTGCTCGCGCGAGGCATTCAGCATGTCCCCGATCAGGGTGAAGATGCTCCGGCGAAATACGGCATTGTCTTGTAGTGCGCGATCAAAACTGGCTCGGGCGATGAAGTCGACCTCGACATCTGTCAGGGCTTCAGCACTGAGATTGTGAATGTCGGCGAAGGTCAGCGCGAGGAAATCTCCGTCGCTAGAAAAATCCTGAATCTGACGGCGCCCATCGGCCATGAGCTTGTAGAGGATTACCGTGCCGGAAATGATCTGGAACACGCCGGTCGGCTGGTCTCCCTGGAAGAACAGATGCTCGTGCGGCGCAAAATGCAGCCTGTTTCGCGGCACACCATGCTCGTCCCTGTGCGCATGTGATGCGCGGACGCCCGCAGAGCGTGCAGCAGTAGGGAGTTGAAGAATGGTGTGAGCGGTCATTTTCTACCTCCTGTGTTTTGGGCTGGGTCACCCGTTCGGCCTCTCCCAGACAAGATGGAGCACCACGCGAAAATTGAATTGCGGGAAACTACCTAGAAGACGCCGTATTGATCAAAGCGACGTGTGCCATCGAAGGATTCATAGGCGCGAGACGCGCAAGATCCGGGTTCCGGTGCCGGCCGAAGGGGCACACCAAGGGTGGCAGGCACGCAAGGCCCTTCGTGACATACGGAGGGTGATGGCGCTGTGCTTGAGCGAGATCAACCTGCCCGGCAACGGTCCGGTATAGGGATGATGTGCGACGTCGCAAGCCCGTGGAGGAGATCAGGTAGTGCCATTGAAATCAAAGGCGATACCCTTCTTGCTGGGCGCCTGCGCCTTGGCAGTAGCGGGCTGCGCCACACATTCTCATCCTTATTATCGGCATGGGCCGGTCACGCCCGATATCAGCATCGTTTATGTTCGCTCGGCGCCACCGCCACCGTGACGGGTTCATTTGCCTCCGCGGCCTTCTGCGACGGCAGTCTGGGTCGACGGATACTGGAGCTGGACGGGGGTGAGGTTCGCCTGGGTCGATGGTTTCTGGGAGCCACATCCACATAGCCGCGTTTGGGTGCCCGATAGCTGGGTGCATACCAATCGTGGATGGTATCGCCGCCCGGGGCGCGGGAGATAGGGCGCAGCGGAGCTTGATGGAAATCAAGCGTCCGGTCGCCAGACCGTCTCTTATGGGATATCCAATCAGGGAACAGGAGGCAGTTGCCATGAAGCTGAAAAACGGAACTTGGGTACTTGTATGTGACAGCGGCAAATTCCTGCTGCTCGAAAACAATGGCGACGAGGATATCATGGACCTGCGCGTGGTCGCACATGATGAAGCCGTCAATCCAGCGACCAGCGACCAGGGTACGGATCGGCCAGGACGGTTCGCGATCTCGCCGGACCGGCGCGGAACGACCCAGGAGACCGACTGGCACCAACTCGAGGAGACCCGTTTCGCCCAGGACCTGGCAGAAAAGCTCGGCCGGTGGGAAAATAACAAGCGCTTCAACGATCTTGTTATCGTGTCCGACAGCCGAACGCTCGGCGTGTTGCGGAGCGCGCTCTCAGACCAGGTGAAGAAGCGGGTTCGCGGTGAAGTCCAGAAGGATTATGCCCATCGCACGATCGAGTTCATCGAGACGGCACTCGCGAAAGAATAGGTCTGGTTTCGATCAGCGGGTTGCGGCTCATGTCCGGGATGGTCTGGCCGTCTTGAGCAGGCTGGACGTGGCGTCTGCCAGAATGCCGCTCACATCAATGGCGTTGCTTGGATGGGAAATGGTGTTGCTCGTTACTATACGGGCGGCACCAGCTTCCAGCAGTGCTTCATGCGCGCCATCGGCAAAAATACCATGCACCGCGCAGCATGTCGGGGGACGAAGACCCTGCTGGACGAGCTGACGCGTCACCGCAATCATGGTGGAGGCCGTTGAGATCGTGTCATCGACAATGACCGGTGTGTGATGGCGCCATTTTTCCAGATCGGGAAGCGAGATGTCCACGTCCCGGTCGCCATGCCTCGTCTTGGTCAGGACGATATGATCCACGCCGGCCAGCGCAGCGATTTCCGAAACCCATTGCTCGCTTTCCGCATCCGGGCCGATCAGGAGGGGGGTGTCGATTTCCTGCCTGATCCATGCGGCCATTGCAGGCGCGGCATGGGCCGCCACGGAAGGGATGTCGTAAATGTCCGATAGCGCCTTCCAGCGGTGCAGGTGGGGATCGGTTGTGACGAGCCAGTCGACGCAGGACGAGACCCATTTCGCAAAATGCACGGACGTGATCGCCTCGCCCGGCTGGAACATCTTGTCCTGGCGCATATAGGGCAGGTAGGGCGCGACCAGCCCGACTGATTTGGCGCCAAGAGCGCGGGCTGTCTGCGCGGCAAAGGCAAGCGCAGGCAGCTTTGAATCGGGTTGGGAGAGGCCCGCAAGCAGGACGACGTCGCGCCCTTCCGGCGGCGTGTCGAAGCGCAGGTAGGTTTCGCCATCGGGAAACCGGCGCAGGTCGATTTCAGCCGTCTCCGCACCAAGCGCGCGGGCCAGAGGGGCGGACATCTGCGCGGTATCCTGCAGGGGCATCAGGAGCGGCTTCATGGTTTGGTCAATTCGATGATGTCCGGATTGGCCATGACATAGTCGATGACGTAGGCGAGTTCGCCGGGAGTCTCCGTATAGAGCGTATAGAGCGGCTGCCCGCCTTTGACCCTGTCGCCCAGCCTGACATGGAGATCAAGACCGGCGGTCTTGTCGCCGGGCGCGCCTGCGAGTTTGGCGGCCCGGGCGAGGTGCCGACTGTCGATGCAGGTCACCCGGCCGGGAGCTGGCGCCAGGACAGGGCGGCTGTGTTCCGCAAGGGTCGGCTCTCGAAATCCACCCTGGGCGCGGCAGATGGCTTCGAACTTGGTGTAGGCTGCTCCGCTGCGGAGCACGTTCAGTGCCATGGCCTTGCCCGCTCCCGCATCGGCCTTGCCGACAAGTTCAAGCAGGGCCCCGGCGATCAGGCAGGCGCGGTCTGCAAGATCGGCAGGGGCATCCGGATCGTTGCGCAGGACGCCGAGAATATCACGCGCTTCGAGCGCGGGGCCGATGCCGCGCCCGACCGGCTGGGTGCCGTCGGTGACGAGGGAGAGGACTTTCAGGCCGAATTCAGCGGCGACCTTTTCAAGAAGGGATTGCAGGGACAGGGCAGCGGCCTGGCTGCGGACCTTGGCTGTGGGCCCCACCGGAATGTCGATCACGACATGGGTGGCGCCGGCGGCGATCTTCTTTGACAGGACGGATGCGACGAGCGCGCCCTCGCTGTCGAGATCCAGCGCGCGCTCGATCCGGATCAGGGCATCGTCAGCGGGACTGAAATGCATGCCGCCGCCCCAGACGAAACAGCCGCCTTCTTGGTCAACGACCCGCCGCATGCTTTCAAGATCGAGGTCGACATCGGTCAGGACTTCCATCGTGTCGGCGGTGCCGGCGGGCGACGTGATCGCGCGGGACGATGTTTTCGGGATGGTCAGGCCGAGCGAGGCGCAGATCGCCACGACAATAGGTGTTGTCCGGTTGCCCGGCAGGCCGCCGACGCAATGCTTGTCGGCAATGGGCATGCGGTCCCAGGTCATCCTGCTGCCGGTTTCGACCATGGCGCGGGTGAGGGCGATGGTTTCGGTTACGTCCAGTGGCAGAGCCGAGCATGCGGTGACGAAAGAGGACAGATGGATGTCCGAATAGCGCCCTGCGACAATATCAGTGATGATGGCCAGCGTGCCAGCTGCGTCGAGCCGCTGGCCGAACACTTTGCCCCGAACCGTTTTGAGCGACTCGAGCGGCGCAGGATGGCTGATGGAAATCTCGCAACCATCGACAAGACCGAGCAGGCGCCAGGCGGCCTCCGACAGGCCGATCTCCTGATCGGAAACGAGGTCGGTCGATGTCTGGTATAGCGTGGCGATAATGGAGCAGGTGCCATTGGTCAGCTCGACACGGGAATGCGCGGAAAACCCTTCGGATCGGCAGACAGGACTGTCTGCCTGAACGAAGGCCATGGCTTCATGCTGGGTATCAAGCCCGAGCCGCCGCGCGGTCAGCACATTGGTCAAGGTTGGCGGGCCCGGAGGTTGCGCGTCCATCAAGCGAGATTCTGCGTTTCATTGTGTTCAGGCACGATAACGGACCAGCCCAGTTCTTCCTCGATCCGGTGACGAAGGGCATCGGCGGCGTCCGGCTCGCCATGGACGATGAAGGTCTGCTTCGGCGGTGATTCAAAGCCGCCCAGCCAGTGCATGATTTCATCCGCGTCGGCATGCGCCGAGAGCATGTGCAGGGTGGCGACTTCGGCGCGCACGTCATGGTACTCGCCGTGGATCTTGATCCGGTCAATTCCGGCGACCATGGCGGCGCCCCGCGTGCCGCCTGCCTGGAACCCTGCAAACAGGACGGAGTTGCGGGCGTCCGGCGCATAGAATTTCAGGTGGTGCAGGACCCGGCCGCCGGTCGCCATGCCGCTCGCCGCGATGATGATCTTGGGCATCTGGTCATAGTCGAGGGCCTTGGAGTCTTCGCTATCATGAACATATTTTGCGACATGGCATGTGTTCAGGCTCTGCGTCTTGCTGAGCTTGTGACAATAGGCATGCTTGCAGAAGAGTTCGGTGGCATCGATTGCCATCGGGCTATCGAGATAGACGGGCAGGTCCGGAATGCGGTTGGCCGCTTTCAGCTCGTGGAGGTGGTAGAGCAGTGTCTGGGCGCGCCCGACAGCGAAGGACGGAATGAGCACTGTGCCGCCGCGCTTGGCCGTCCGGTTGATGATGTCGGCCAGCGCATCCTGCGCATTGCGCGCGCCATGCTGGCGGTTGCCATAGGTCGACTCGACGAGCAGGTAGTCAGCCTGCCGGATAGGTGCAGGATCATACATGATCGGGTCGTTCGGGCGACCGAGATCCCCCGAAAAGACGATCTTGCTCGTCGGCGCCTGGAGCTCGACAATGGCCGCGCCGAGGATGTGGCCGGCAATCCGGAATGTCGCGGACACGTCCTTTGCCACGCTGGTCGGTGCGTCGAAGGGCGAGGTGTCAAACATTTCGAGTGTTCGATTGACGTCTTTCTCGCCATAGAGCGGCAAGGCGGGCTTGTGCTTTGAATAGCCATAGCGATTGGCGCGCTCGGCTTCGCGCTCCTGCAAGTAGGCGCTGTCGGGCAGCAGGATTCGGCAAAGGTCATAGGTTGCTTCGGTGCAATGTATCTTGCCCCTGAAGCCATTCTTGACGAGGACAGGCAGGTAACCGGAATGGTCGATATGCGCATGGGTCAGGACCACGGCGTCGATGGTTGCCGGATCGACCGGCAGGTCTTTCCAGTTTCGCAGGCGCAGCTGCTTGTAGCCCTGGAACAGGCCGCAATCGACCAGGATGCGCGCCTCGCCCGTGTCGACCAGGTATTTTGACCCGGTCACCGTACCAACGCCGCCGAGGAACTTGAGTTGAAGTGTCATGTGTCGGCTTCCTCGGTGACCGTATCGGCAAGGGTGGACTGCGCGCAACGCATCCGCTTGAAATCAGGCTATCGCATGTGACCTTGCAAAAGGGACGCATGCAACCCTGTCGTATCGCGTTGGGGGTGGCGCTAGAGACCGGCGATGGGCGTGGTGCGGATGGAGGCCTTGCCCAGATCCCGGATCGGCTTGGGGAGCGCCTGCAGCACATTCTCGATTTCGCCGGGTGAAATATACATGCTGAGCACTTCAAACACGGCAGCGGTGACCGCGTCGGCTTTGACGCCGGGAAAGTTCCTGAACGCGTCTGCAATCGGCGCGAGGAAGGCCTCCAGCGATCTGTCAGTTGGGCGCTCTGACCCGGGCGACCAGCCTTCGAAGAATATGCCGCGCACGATCAACGGCATCTGCGATGAGAAGTTCGCGGCCAGCGGCACCGGCAGCCGGTCGCGAATTTCATGCATTACGACCTTGAGGGCCTGATGAGCCTGGGCAGGTTCGGTCCACGCGAGAACCTCCATCACATCCTTCAGCCATACATTGGCCGTCTGGAGCGCCTCGTCGAACTGGTGCAAACTTGTGTGGGTCATCGTGTAATTCCGCCCGGTAGGCGGCCTCCCTCTAGTCGGACTTGATAGCGATTTTTTTCGCTGGCTGCCGGGCTGTTTCGGATTTCGGCAATGTGATCGACAAAACGCCCTTCTTCAGCGTTGCGTTGACTTTCGCGGCATCGACTTCGCACGGCAGGGGCACGTGCCGCTCGAAGGTGCCGTAGGCGCGCTCCATGCGATGGAAGTTCTTGCCCTTTTCTTCCTTTTTCTCTTCGCGCTTGCCTTTGATCATCACGCCCGTGTCGGTCAGGCTGATGTCGATATCCTTGCGGTCGATTCCCGGTAGGTCGAGGACAAGTTCGATTGCGTCATCGGTCTCGCTGACGTCGAGGTCTGTAGGGAGGGTGAATGCCTGTCCGCCATTGGCGCGACCAAATGCGGGCAGCGCCGGAATATAGCTGCTGAAAAGGTCGTCCATCTCTGCTTTCAGCTGGGAAACGGGATCATGACTGCGCAGCCATCCGAATGGCTGGCTCGGTGTGCGGTCTTCCTTCTTTTGCAAACTCGTCATTTTTCAACTCCTCAATCACAGTAAATCTTACGTGCCATCGTTCGATGCCAAGTCACTTTACGCCGCGAGGTCGACGTGCTGATTGATTGGAATCAAGTCGGGTGGAGTCCTGCTTTTCCGTGATGCGCGCCAATAAATTTGAGCTTATCGCATGGGCACGGTTGCCTGACCGTGTGTCTCCCTGCCAATGTCGTTCGCAGGCCGGACAAGACACCGGCATCATGCCAACCCGGAGGCAAAAATGGATCTCGAGCTTACGCAGGCTGATAGTGATTTTCGCGACGAAGTGCGGGCCTTCCTCCGGGATAACCTGACCGATGACCTGGCGCAGGCCGGCCGGCTGACGACCAGCGTCTTCATCGAGCCGCAGTTCAGCCTGCCCTGGCAGCGGATCCTGCACGCACGCGGATGGGCCGCGCCGGGCTGGCCGGTCGAATATGGCGGTACAGGCTGGAGCGAGATGCAGCGCTACATTTTCGCGTCGGAATGCGCGCGCGCCGGTGCGCCGTCGCTCTCTCCGATGGGGCTGAGTATGGTGGGCCCCTGCATTATCGGGCACGGCACGCCTGAACAGAAAGCCCACTACCTGCCGCGTATCCTGTCTGGCGAGGACTATTGGTGCCAGGGCTATTCAGAACCGAATGCCGGGTCGGACCTTGCAAGCCTTGGCCTCAAGGCTGTCGCGGATGGCGACGATTACATCCTCAACGGGACCAAGATCTGGACCACGCACGCGCAATGGGCCAGCCGCATGTTCTGCCTCGTGCGCACGCGTTTCGACGGCAAGCCGCAGGTGGGCATCACCTTCCTCCTGCTCGACATGAACCTGCCCGGCATCACGGTCGAGCCGATCATCACCCTCGCCGGCGAGCATGAAGTGAACCAGGTCTTCTTTGACGATGTCCGTGTGCCACAAGCCGGTCGGCTGGGTGACGAGAACAATGGCTGGACTGTCGCGAAATACCTGCTCGAATTCGAACGCGGTGGCGGCTCGTCGGCCGGACTGGAAGTCAATGTGGCGCGCATCCGCGCGCTCGCCGAGGAAAACGGATTGCTGGCGCGCGACTCCGGCTTTGCCCGCGATCTTGCCGCGACCGAGGTCGCCCTCGAGGCGATCAAGATTACCGAGCAGCGCGTGTCGTCCGCGCTGTCGAGCGGATCCAATCCGGGACCGGCTGCGTCGATGCTGAAGGTCCAGCGCACCGAGATGATGCAACGGATCGATACGCTCGGCATCGAACTCGGAGGCACCTATGCCGGGGTCGAGCAGATCGAGGCGCGCCAGCCGGGCACAAATGTCGACCCGGTCGGCCCGTCGAACCTGCTCACCCTGATGCCGCGCTATCTCAACAACCGGGCCGGCTCGATCTATGGCGGCTCGAACGAGGTCCAGCGCAATATCATGGCGAAACTCGTCCTGGGGCTCTGAAACCCCGCACTCACGTTCGGCGAGCGACACTGGCCCTGCTGCTGCGGGGTCTGAATGCCAGCCTGGCGGCTGCCGGGCAGGGCGTGGCGCGGTGTCAACTTTGCCATCCATTGTGCCGTTCGAAAGGCGCCGCGCCTGATAATGGGCGTCACAACCCTAACGATATTCCCGGCATTCCTCTACGGCATCCCTTGTCATAAAATTAGAACGTGTTCTAATTAGCAAAACAACGGAGCCTTCTTCATGCCAGTCGATAATCTCTCTCGCGTACGAAAATCCATTCTTCCTACAGAGGGAGATACATGGAGCATCGTCGCCAAACGCGAACTTCCGGAACTCGCCCCGGATGAGGCGCTGGCCAAGCTGCAAAGCTGGAACCTGCACGTCTTCATGCGGGCAGCAGGGGCAATGGCCGCGCCCGGTGGTGGCAACCCGATCCTGCCAAGTGATGTCGTTTTCATTGAGCCGCCGCTGGCGACCTGATGAGCGGAGCTGTCATCAGCCGGGTGCAACTCGCCGCCGCCCATGACGGCGACGCCGAACTGGTGGTGACGCTTCTCTTTGAAAATGGCGGAGAGTCACTGGTGCCACTGGATGAACATGCCGTGCGGGTCCTGATGGAATCGTCCGGTGCCAGCGATCCTGACGAGCTTGTCGGGAAAGGGTGGGGGCTTGTGCGCGACGCGCTGGAAGCATCCTCGAACAGATTTATGAATTCAAATTCAAACGCTCAATGAGAGAAGGATCCGACAATGTATGATCTTGTCATCAGAAACGGAAAAGTCGTCGATGGTTCGGGCGCGCCCGCCTATAATGCGGATGTCGCGGTGAATGGGAACCGGATCGTCAAGATCGGGAAGATCACCGAAGCGGCGCGGTCGGAAGTCGACGCGGCCGGCAAGGTCGTGACGCCCGGCTTTATTGATCCCCATACGCATTTCGACGCCCAGCTCTTGTGGGACGGATGTGCGAAGCCTGCACTGTCCCATGGTGTGACGACCATTGTGTCCGGCAACTGTTCCCTGTCGCTGGCGCCGCTCAAGGCCAAGCACCGGATGAAACTGGTCGGCATGTTCAACCAGATCGAAGAGATGCCGCTGAAAGCCTTCAAGGAAGGCGTCGTCTGGGACTGGGAAACCTTCTCCGATTATATTGCGCGCATCCGCAAGGGCCTGGCGATCAATGTTGCACCGCTGGTCGGTCATAGCGTCATCCGTCTCTGGGTGATGAATGATGCGGCCATGGAGCGGACCGCGACGGACGCCGAAATCGCCGAGATGCAGAGCGTGCTGCGTGAATGCCTCGACGCGGGTTCCGTTGGCCTGTCGACGAGCTATGTCGACATGGATGAACGCCTGCAGCCCGTGCCGAGCCGTTACGCCGATTCCCGCGAAGTCGAGGCGCTGGCCAGCGTCCTTGGCGAATATGGCCGGGTGCTGCAGATCGTGCCGGAATTCTATGACGCGGACCTGACGATTGCGCGTCTCGACCAACTCGCTGAGCTGTCGCTGAAGTACAATATCCCGACGACTTTCTCGCCAGTGTTCGCCAATGCCGACAATGTCGATGCTGTCGAGCGTGTGATGAAGCGCGTCGACGAGCAGTTCGATCGGGGCGCACGGGTCTGGCCGCAAGTTCAGACGCGTCCGATCGACATCAGCTTCAGCTTTGCCGTTCCGAGCCTGTTGTTCATGCGGATGCCGACCTGGTACGGGATCATTCGGTTCGGCACGCCAGCAGACATCATGGCCGCGTTCAGCGATCCGGATAAACGCTCGAAACTTCTGCAGGAAGCGTCAGCGCTCGGGCCGCTGTGGCCAACCCTGATTTTCCGTCACGCCAACACCGAGGCGAACCAGAAATATATCGGACAGACGCTGGGCGAGATTGCCAAGGCGCGTGGGACCACGCCGGTCGAAGCGATGATCGACCTGTCACTGGAAGAGGAGCTGGACGCGCATTTCCTGTCCTCCGGCATGGGGCACAATGACGACAAGGTCGTCGGCGACCTGCTCAATCATCCCCGGGTCCATATCGGCGCCAGCGATGGCGGCGCACATATCCTGTCCTTCTCGACCTATGGTGACACAGGCTACCTCTTCTCGCACTTCGTCCGCGATCTTGATGCCATGAGCCTCGAGTCCGCCGTGAAGAAGATCACGTCCGACACCGCGGCCATCTGGGGCATCCCGCAACGGGGCCTGCTGCAGGAGGGCTATGTCGCCGATATTGCCGTATTCGATGCGGCGACGATTGAACGTGGCGAAGAGAAATTCGTGAATGACGTGCCGGGCGACGGATACCGCTATGTGCGGGATTCCCATGGCGTGGACACCGTGATCGTTGGTGGCGGAATCGCCTGGACGGCCAAGGATGGTTACAAGGATGCCTGTGGTGAAGTTCTTCCCGGTGCCGACGTGAAGAAGAAGGTGGCCGCATGAGCTGGCCGGGCATCACCGAGCGGCGGATCGCGACCAACGGAATTGAGCTTAATATAGCCGAGGCTGGCGAGGGGCCGCTTGTCCTGCTGCTGCACGGGTTTCCGGAATCCTGGTATTCCTGGCGGCACCAGTTCAAGCCTCTCGCGGATGCCGGTTACCACGTGGTGGCGCCTGACATGCGGGGCTATGGCAAGAGCGACAAGCCGTCGGAGATCAAGGCCTATAACCAGGTCGAAGTGGTCAATGACATTATCGGTCTCGTGCCGGCGCTTGGATATGAAAAGGCCGTCGTGATCGGGCATGACTGGGGCGCGCCAACGGCATGGGCTACGGCGTTGAACCATCCCGACGTGGTCCGCGCCGTCGGGGCGCTGTCCGTGCCGTTCCTGCCGCGATCGCCAGTTCCGCCGATGGCGATGATGCGCGAAGTCTATAAGGGCCAGTTCTTCTACCAGCTCTACTTCTTCGAGCCGGGGGTCGCCGAAGCCGAGTTTGAAGCCGACATTCGCATGGCCCTGAAGAAATTCCTCGTCATGGCAGGCGGCGAAACGGACCTGTCGGCTTTGCCGCCGAAGGCGGAAGATGACGACATGTTCTCCAGCCTGCCCGATCCCGAAACGCTTCCTGCCTGGGTCAGCGAAGCAGACCTGGATTTCTATACCGGAGAGTTCGAGCGTTCAGGCATGCGCGGGCCGCTTAATTATTATCGCAACCACGACCTGACCTGGGAGCTGACCAAGGATTCGCCCACGACGATCTCGCAACCCGCGTTTTTCCTCGCTGGCGCAAATGACGGCGTGATCATGATGGCCGAAGAGCTGGTGAAGATCATGCCGCACTTCGTGACGGATCTGCGCATCAACACGTTGATCCCGAAGATCGGTCACTGGACGCAGCAGGAGGCGCCCGAAGCGGTCAATCAGCACATCCTTGCATTCCTGAAAGAGATAGACGGATGACCGAGACAGTTGCCGTCATCGGCGCAGGGATCGGCGGACTCTGCACGGCCCTCACACTGGCGCCTACGGGACGGAAAGTCATCCTGCTGGAGCGCGATGCGTCACCGCCCAGCGATGATCCCGATACGGTGTTCCACGAATGGCGCCATACCGGTGTCGGCCAGTTGCGCCAGAGCCATGCCTTCCTCGCCCGGCTGCGCTCGATCATCAAGACCGAGCATCCCGGGCTGCTGGAAGACCTGCTGGCACTTGGCGTGCGGGAACTGCCGTTTGAAGCCATGCTGAGCGAAATGCAGCGCGAGTCTTACAAGGCCACGCCGGACGATTCAGAACTGACCATCATTACAAGCCGCCGGACAACACTCGAACTGGCGATGCGGCGCTATGTCGAAAAGCTGGAAAACGTCACGATCCGGTCCGGCTTCCTTGTACGCCGGCTGCTCACCCGGAAGGGATCTGGTGGCGTGATCGACGTGCTCGGCGTGGTTGGAGACAGCGGCGGCGATGAGGTGATGGTGAATGCCGACGTGGTTGTCGATGCGTCGGGCAAGAGCGGTTTCATTATCGACCAGGTGATGAAAGACAGCGCCAACACGTCCGAGGAACAGGAATCGGCAGGTATCCTCTACTTCACCCGCCATTACAGGCTGAAGCCGGGCATGGATGAGCCGTCGCGGACAGAGAACCCGCCAGCCACCGGCGACCTCGGTTTCGTGAAATTCGGTGTCTTTCCCGGCGACAATGGCTGCTTCTCGATCACGCTTGCGATTCCGGAAATCGAAATGGAACTGCGCAAGGCCATCCTGGATCCTGACATTTTCCACGCCATGACGCTGCAGCTGCCCGGATTGAAACCCTGGACGAATGCAGACCGGTCCGATCCGGTTGGCCGGGTTCATGGCATGGGTGACCTGATCAGCCGGTGGCGCGAACTCGTCGTCGACGGCAAGCCCGCAACACACGGCTATTTTGCCCTTGGCGACACGCTGATCCGAACGAACCCGCTCTATGGCCGGGGCTGTTCGTTTGCGGCCGCCAGCGCGCAGGTCTTGCGGAAAACACTCGATGAGAGTGCTGATCCGGACGCGCGGGCCCTGGCCTTCCACGAGCGTCTTCATAGCGAGTTGAAGCCCTATTACATCAACCAGCGCACACAGGACCGCTCGGCGATCAAGCGCGCCCGTCAGGCCCTGACGCCCGGCTATCGCAAGAGCCGCCGCGCCAAGCTGATGGAAAGCTTTTTCGAAGACGGTGTCGGCGTCGCGGTACGCTATGACATTGCCCTGATGCGGGAAGCGATGCGCGGGTTCCATATGCTGGAACATCCGAACAAATGGCTCGGCAGGCCGCGGAACCTCGCGAAGGTGTTCTATTACTGGATGCGGGGAAAGAAGCGCAATGCGGTTGCCTACCCGCCCAAGCCCGGCCCGGAACGGCGCGAGATGATGCAGGCATTGTCTTTGGACTTCCAGGCAGATATCGACCGTATCGCGCAGGGTGCGTGATGCAGGACAGGCGGGATTCGACCGATGCAGGCTGACGAGACGGGAAAGCGCGAGCTGGCGAAAGCAGAGCGTCGGTCACGGATCGTCCATGCTGCGCGCGATCTCATTCGTGAGACGGGCGATACGAATCTGTCGATGCGCATGATCGCCAAGCGGGCCGATGTCAGCTTGGCTACGCCCTACAATCTCTTCGGGTCAAAGCATGCGGTCGTTCTGGCCGTGTTTGAGGATGAGCGCGATTTCGCCGAACGCTTCAGCCGGTTGAAGGCCGCCAATGCCATTGAGCGGCTGTTCGATGCCCATGCGCTGGCGACGAGTTATTTCACGGACGATCCGGATTTCTACAGGCCGCTCTGGAGGGCCCTGCTGGATGCGCAGGGCGGCAACGAAACGGGGCTGGCGACGCCGGAGCGCCTGGAGCAGAACCGTGAGGCCTGGCACATGCTACTGGAGGCGGCCCAACAGGAGGGCCTGCTCGACTCCGCCGTGCCTGCCGATTTGCTCGAAAGGACGCTGTCCTTCTTTGCCAATGGGGTGATGCTGTCCTGGGCGATGGGCGTGCTGCCGACCCGCGACCTGCGGCCGTCGTCAGCCCTCGGTTATGCCATGGTCCTGCGGGGGGCAGCGACCGAACAGGGCAGGGATATCCTGACGGCCCACATTGAATCATTCCAGACCATGCTGCGCCGTTCGAACGAGCCGGCCAAAGGCCGCCGCCGGGTGTCACTGAGCACCTGATCCGCCGATGCCTTCTGACGACTTGAAACATTCTGACGTGGACTGGGCTCTACTCGTCCGCTTCGCGCTGTAGCCGTCTCGGACCTTTCATTCGAGAATCAGTGATGCTGGCGGGAGTGATGGCCTGACCCGTTCCGTTACAGTTTCCCCCGGGCATGCCTCAATGCCTGGACCTTGTGTGAACGATTTATCAAATTTCAGCTTCCCTTCGCGGCGTGCCCGCGACTGTCATCTGCGCGTCACCGACAGGCCGTAGCTGGCTCCAACAGCCGCACAAACCGTTCCGGACACGGGAGTCCGGGAGGCAAAACGCGTTGGTTCGGGACCAACGTGAACGGACTTGTGCGGGCCTGGGTCACACGTATTCCACGAGGGAAAATGATGAATACATATTGGAAGACCGGCCTCATGGCCGGAGTTAGCCTGAGCGTTGTGCTTGGCGCGGCATTCGCTGATGACGCTGCAGGAGCGCCTGACACGGCGAGGCAGCTGGACACGGTCATCGTGCTCGGCGCGCAGCAGACCTATTCTTCGGTCGAGTCGACGGAAGCCATGGCGCTGCAGCAGGCGCCGGTGACGAGCATCCTGGCGCAAATCGACAACCTCCCCGGCGTGCAGGTGCAGGAAGGCGACGCTTTCGGATTCGACGACTGGTCGACCGGTGTCGCGGTGCGCGGCTTCCAGAATAATCTCGGCGAGCAACAGGTCGGCATCACGATTGACGGCATGCCGAATGGCGGGTCGAACTATGGTGGCGGCGCGAAGGCCAACCGCTATATCGACACACAGAATGCCGGCGCCATCGAAGTGTCGCAGGGTACGGCAGACATCGCCTCGCGTTCGAACGACGCGCTGGGTGGTACGCTGAACTTCACGACGCAGAATCCGCTGGACGAGCGCCGCGTGCGTGTTTCGGCCTCGCTTGGCGATTTCGACTCGCAGCGTTTCTATGGCCGTTATGACAGCGGCTTGCTGTCTGACGACAAGACCAAGTTCTGGGTCTCGCTGTCGACCCAGTCAGCGACGGATCATGTCAACCAGTCAGCCGATAATCGGCGTGACCACATGGCGGCAAAGCTGCAGACCGAACAATTCGGCATCGACTGGACCAGCTACATTTCCTATGACGACACGCAGGAAAACAATTACCAGCGCCTGTTTTCGCCGGACCAGTTCGCGGCCAATCCAGACTCGGACGAACTGACCGGTGAGTGGACGGGCGTTCCCTATATCGACCAGCTCTATCGCCAAGCCTGGGGCACATTGCGGGAAAACCTGTTCTTCTATGTGAAGGGCGAAAAGGAACTGTTTGACGGCTTCAATCTGGAAGCCGGCCTCTATCGCCATGATAATGCCGGCCGTGGTGACTGGGTGCCGCAATACGTGGTCAATGTCGGCCAGTTCGGCGCTTCCGCTGTTCCGCTCGTGACATTCACGGATCCCGCCGGTACGCCGCTCACGCCTGAAGCCGGTTGCGTGTCGTCAATAACTTATCCCTATGGCGGCGGTGGCTCGGAATATGATGCGGCCTGTTTCCCGGCCGGCTCCATCCCGGTCTCGTCCTACCGTCACACGCATTACCAGAAAGAGCGGACCGGCGCCTATGCCGATTTCGACTGGAACACCCAGCTCGGTGAAGCGATCGACAACACGGTCCGTGGCGGTCTCTGGTATGAAGATGCAACGCGCTACGAATATCGCGACTGGCACCAGCTGATCGATTCCCGCATCGGTGCCGATTATGACCACACGGCCTACTGGGTGCAGTATAACCGCGAGTTCCCGCAATCGACCTTCAAATGGTATCTCGAAGACGTCGTGAAAGTATCGGACTTCTCGTTCCGTCTTGGCGTCAAACAGTTCAGCAATGAAATCGAACGCGCCGACAATTTCACGCCGAACGATCCGGCCCTGAACTTCAAGGTGTCGACCGATTCCGACGTCCTGTTCTCGGGCGGTGCGGCATGGGCCCCAAGTGCCATGCCGGGCCTCGAAGTCTTCGCCGGTTATGCCGAAAACTTCAAAGCCATCCCGGATACGGTGCTCGAAGTCCTGGCGCCGGGCGGCACACCCGATCCGGAAACGTCGGAAAACATGGAAGTTGGCGTGCGCTATTCCGGGGACCGTCTTCGCGGCTCTCTCGTCTACTTCGACTCGACCTTTGAAAACCGGTTGCTGGCCGTCGCCAACCAGACGGTTGACGGGATCGATTATCTCGAAGCGTCGAATGGCGGCTACATCAATGGCGGCGGCATCGAGTCGAGCGGCTTTGAGGCCTCGGGCGAATTCCTCGTCAATGACAGCCTGTCACTGTTTGCGTCCTATACCAGCATCAGCGATGCCACCATTCTGGGTACGGGCGTTGTCTCGAAGGATGTTGCAACCGGGCTGACTGCAGTCGACCTCTCTGGCAACATCGTGAGCACGGTCGTCGGGAATGATGTGCCCGGGATTGCCAAGAACATGGCCGTCCTCAGCGCGGATTACCGGGAAGGCAACTTCTATGCCGGCCTGTCGACCAAATGGGTCGATGACCGCTTCGTGGACCTGGCCAATAGCTGGACCGCAGAGAGCTATTATGACGCCGACCTCTATGCCGGCGTCTCGGGTTCGGCCCTGTCTGACGACCTGTCGAACGTTGATTTCCGCCTGACGGTGAACAACCTGTTCGACGGTGACTGGCTGGCGGGTATTTCAGGCAACGGCGCCTGGATCTCGGCCCCGCGGACGGTCGTGTTCACGGTCACCGCTGACTTCTAGACATATCGCATCCGGAAAAGGCGGGCCCCTGCGGGTCCGCCTTTTTCATTTTCTTTTTCAATCTTACGACCGCAACATGCGGCCAAGCCGAGGACACTGACATGCCCACACTGGATCGCCGACAGGCACTCGCCCTGATTGCTGCAGGAACCGTCGGGGCCTGCGCAGCACCGCAGGCATCCCCGACCACCCCGGCCAATTCGGCCACCTTTGCCCACGGTGTCGCCAGCGGCGACCCTCAGACCGAAAGCATCGTCCTGTGGACGCGCGTGACAACCACCTCCGAGGCAGAGACGGTCAGCTGGACCCTCGCTCGCAATCCTGAATTCACGGATATCGTCCTTCAGGGCGAGACCACTGCCAGCGCCGCCGCCGACCATACAGTCAAGGTCACCCCGGAAGGCCTTGAGCCCGGCACGACCTATTATTATCGATTCACCGCCGCCGGTGAGACCTCGTCCACCGGCCGGACGAAAACACTGCCCGCTGGCGCGCTGGACAGGCTGGGCATCGCACTCGTCTCCTGCTCGAACTATCCGTTCGGTCATTTCAACGCCTATGACGCGATAGCCCGCGATGAGGCGATAGACGTGGTCCTGCACACCGGTGACTATATCTACGAATACGGGGCTGACAGCTGGGGTGCGGAAACCGGCGCCAGCATCGGACGCCTGCATGAGCCGGCGCATGAGATCGTCACGCTGGACGATTATCGCCGCCGCCATGCCCAGTACAAGACGGATGCCGGGTCACGCGCCATGCATGCGGCGCATCCCTTCATCGCCTGCTGGGACGACCATGAGAGCGCGAATAACCCATGGACAGGCGGCGCGCAGAACCACCAGCCCGAAACCGAAGGTGACTGGGCAACGCGACGGGCCGCTTCGATCCGGGCGTATTACGAATGGATGCCGATCCGCGAACCGGAACCGGGCTTCAGCCGCGCGGAATTCTGGCGCACTTATGTGTTCGGCGACCTGGCAACGCTGGTAACACTGGAATCGCGTCATACCGGGCGCGGGCAGCAGGTTGATTACAGCGTCTACTACGAGTCGATCACGACGCCGGAGGCCCGCGACGCCTTCATGCGTGACGTGATGAACGATCCGGCGCGTACGATGATTTCACCGCGCATGGAGGCCACGCTTGCCAAAGGATTGGCGCAGTCCGTGGCGGCGGGCCAGCCCTGGCGCCTGATCGGCAATGCCAGCCCCATCGCCCGGATGCTGGTGCCGGATGTGGCCGCGCTGGGCATCGATCCGGCCAAGGCACCGAAAGGCCAGGCACCGGGCGAGGGGCCGAACCTGTTCTGGAAAGGCAAATGGAACCTGCCGTTCTATACCGATACATGGGACGGCTACCCCGCCGCGCGGGAAGCCTTCTATGCGCTGAGCCGGGAGGCTGGCGCGGAAGACCTGTTGTTCCTGACCGGTGACAGCCACAGTTTCTGGTCGAACACGGTGAGCGACGGCGAGGGGCGGCCGATGGGGCTGGAACTCGGCACGGCGGGCGTCTCCTCGCCGGGGGATTTTGTCGAATCCGGATGGGACGCTGAAACGGCCGAAAAGCTCGACCGCGTTTTCGCGCAGTCGCTCGATGAAGTGCGCTGGACCGACAATTTCCATCAGGGCTATGTCCGCGTCGTGCTGACGCGGGAGCAGGCGGATGTCGCGTTCGTGGCCGTCGATACGGTCCTGCTGCCGACCTACAGGATTACCACGGTGCGTGAAGAGACCGTCGTCAAAGACGGAAAGACGATTGTGTTTGCCGATAGCTGACCGTTTCCATCGCGGATGTCTGGGCCTAGGGTGCGTGCCTGTATTTCGAGGGTGTGCGCCGTGCATGCCGGGCATGAAAGCGACGGACCGTGAAGCACCATATCATGATCGCGCTCGGCCTTGTGCTGGGGCTGACCTTCGCGCTGCGGCTGGCGCGGGCCATTCTGACTCCGGGGCTTGGGATTGCCGAGGCCTACCTCGCCGGCGGGCTGGTCCTGTCTGTCTGGCTGATCATCGGCGGCCTTGCCGAATGGCGCCATGTTCGCGCCAATCGTGCGGCTGGGGACGAGACGGTCGAGGACGAAGTCGAAAGTTGATCTGTTCATCTGCTTCGTGGCAGTGCAGCGTGTAGCGCGCGGGTATCATCGCGTGACAAGAACACGGCTATGGGAGGACGAACATGTCGAAAGATGCGGCTGAAATAGACGGGAAGGGCTATTGGCGGGCGGTGCTCCGCCTGACGCTGTCTTTGCTCACGATCTGGTTCATGGTCTCGTTCGGCGCGGGCATCCTGTTTCGCGACGTCCTGGACCAGGTATCGATCGGCGGTGCGCCGCTGGGGTTCTGGTTTGCCCAGAACGGTTCGATCTATGTCTTCGTAGCGCTGATTTTCTATTATTGCGTGGCGATGCGCCGACTTGAACGCAAATTCGGCGTGAAGGGGTGAGCGCGATGTCACAGGAAATGTGGACCTATATTTTCGTCGCCGGGACGTTCGCCATCTATATCGGCATCGCGATCTGGGCGCGGGCCGCATCGACCGACGATTTCTACGTAGCAGGCCATGACGTTCATCCGATGGTCAACGGGATGGCCACGGCAGCGGACTGGATGTCGGCGGCCTCCTTCCTGTCAATGGCGGGCCTGATTGCCTTCATGGGCTATGGCGGCTCGGTCTACCTGATGGGGTGGACGGGCGGCTATGTGCTCTTGGCGCTGTTGCTGGCGCCATTCCTGCGCGAATTCGGCAAGTTCACCGTGCCGGACTTTGTCGGCGACCGGTATTATTCGACGACCGCGCGGATGATCGCCGTCATCTGCGCCCTGTTCGTCTCGTTCACCTATATTGCGGGACAGATGAAGGGCGTCGGCGTTGCCTTTTCCGGCTTCCTCGGGGTCGAGTTCAATACCGGCATCTATGTCGGCATGGGCATCGTCTTCGTCTACGCCGTGCTGGGCGGCATGAAGGGCATCACGTACACGCAGGTGGCCCAGTATTGCGTGCTGATCTTCGCCTATACGGTGCCTGCGATCTTCATCTCGCTGATCATCACCGGTAATCCGATCCCGCAGCTCGGTTTCATCTCCGATGTGAAGGGCGAGGACGTGTCGATGCTGGCCAAGCTGAACCAGGTCGTCACCGATCTCGGATTCAAGGAATATACGAGCACCGAAAAGTCCATGTTCGATATGTTCGCCATAACGGGCGCACTGATGTTCGGCACGGCGGGCTTGCCGCACGTGATCATCCGGTTTTTCACTGTATCCAGTGCCGGTGCGGCGCGCGTCTCGGCGGGCTGGGCGCTGGTCTTCATCGCGCTCCTGTATACGACGGCGCCGGCAGTGGCGGGCTTCGCGCGGCTCAACTTCATCGATACGGTGAACGAGTCGACCTATGTCGAAAGCCTCGACAATTACGACGCCGAGGCGGCGGCGATTGTTGCGGCTGGCGGCAAACCCATTCCGAAATGGTTCAAGGACTGGGAGAAAACGGGCCTGCTGGCCGTCGAAGACAAGAATGGCGATGGCAGGGTCCAGTACCGAGCCGGGACCGACAATGAAGTCACCAAACTCGACCGGGATATTTTCGTGCTCGCCAATCCGTCGATTGCCAACCTGCCGGGCTGGGTGATCGGCCTCGTTGTTGCGGGTGGCCTTGCGGCGGCCCTGTCGACGGCAGCGGGACTGCTGATGGTGATCTCGTCATCGATCTCGCATGACCTGTGCCGGCGCACCCTGTTCAAGGACATGGATGACAAGACCGAGCTGCGGGTGGCGCGCCTTGCGGCGGCGGGGGCTGTGGTCGCGGCGGGTTTCATGGGCATCTATTCGGCCCAGCTGGCCTTCGTGGCGCAGGTCGTGGCCTTTGCCTTCGGGTTGGCGGCGGCGTCCCTGTTCCCGGTGATCTTCCTTGGCATCTTCTGGAAGCGGATGAACCGGGAAGGGGCGATTGCCTCGATGCTCACAGGCCTTGTGCCAACCTTCGCCTATATCTGGCACTTCAAGATCGGGGCGGGGAAGGCAGCGGGAGCTGCTGACTGGTTCCTGGGCGTCTCGCCGGAGGGGATCGGCTTCGTCTTCATGTTCGTGTCGCTCGCCGTCGGCATTGCCGTGTCGCTGGCCACCAAGGCACCGCCGCAGGATATCCAGGACCTTGTCGAGGATATCAGGGTGCCGGGAACGCGGCGGTCGCATGGTATCGCGGACAGTGGCATGGCCCCGGTGGCTGACCACACGTAAGAACGCACGGATTGAAAAAGGAGCAGGCCGCATGAACAAGCACGAGCAGGAGGCCGCCTATCGCCTGGCGGCGCTGGACCAGGATTTCATCCTCGGCGATTCCATGCGCGGTGCGCGCTTCATGATGGAATATACCAAGGCCGAGCAGCACTTGCGGGTGCAGAAAATCCTGTCGACGATTGTTGTGTTCGGCAGCGCCCGCGTACGTGAGGATGGCAATGAATGGCAGGCGCGGGTCTATGCGGCGGCGCGCGAGTTTGGCCGGTTGGCTTCGGCGCGCGGCGGGGCGCTGGCCGAGAATGACGGCTGGCGCACAAATGTGATCGCCACGGGTGGCGGACCGGGTGTGATGGAAGCCGCCAATCGCGGCGCACAGGACGCGGGCGCAGTGACGATCGGCTTCAACATTGCCCTGCCGTTCGAGCAGGAGCCGAACCCCTATATCACGCCGGACCTGTGCCTTCAGTTTCACTATTTCGCCATGCGCAAGATGCACCTTGCGATGCGGGCGCGGGCTTTGGTTGTCTTTCCGGGCGGGTTCGGCACGCTGGACGAATTGTTCGAACTGCTGACGCTGAACCAGACCGGCAAGTCTCCGAAGATGCCGGTCGTGCTGTATGACCGGGCATTCTGGAACAAGATCGTGAATTTCGAGGCGCTTGTCGACGCGGGCGTGATCGCCGAGACGGACCTTGCGCGCTTCGACTTTGCCGATGATGCCGAGGAGGCCTGGGAAAGCCTCCTGTCGCAGGGGCTCTCGACGAATGAAGAGACAGAGAGTGGGGCCGAGATTGCGGTCCTGTCTGGCTGGGAACCGTCAGGCATGATGTGATGCGCTCTCCTTTGGCGCCGGGGCCGGAAGAGACAGCGCGTCAGGTTCCGCAAGGGAATAGATTTGCAGGGGGGAATAGTCGGGTAAACTCGCCACAGAGAGAGACTTCGCACCGTGCGACGGTCTCCGCAATTTCACGGGCCGAAGATGTCCGGAAATGCAGTCAATGGGAGTGACGCGCTATGGCCTCGGACAATGTGGTTGAAGGGCTCGGACTTGATCCGGACGAGTTGCGGGCAAAGTATCGCGAAGAACGCGACAAGCGCATCCGCGACGATGGCAACGAGCAATACGTCAACATGGCGGGCGAGTTCGCGCACTATATCGAGGACCCCTATGTCAAACGGGTCGAGCGGGCGCCGCTGACCGACCATACGCATGTCGTGATCATTGGCGGCGGCTTCGGCGGGATGCTGGCCGGGGCGCGCCTGCGCGATGCCGGCGTTAAGGATATCAGGATCATCGAAAAGGGCGGCGACTTTGGCGGCACCTGGTACTGGAACCGCTATCCCGGCGCAGCCTGCGATATCGAAAGCTATATCTACCTGCCGCTGCTGGAAGAGACGGGTTACCTCCCGGTCGAGAAATATTCCAAGGCGCCGGAAATCCTCGAGCATAGCCGGCGCATCGCGAACCAGTACAACCTGTACGACAAGGCCTGCATGCAGACCGAAATCACAGGCCTCAACTGGGATGACACAGCCAACGTCTGGGTGATCGAGACTGACCGCGGCGACCGGATGACGGCGGATCATGTCGTGATGTCGAACGGGCCGCTGAACCGGCCGAAGCTGCCGGGCATTCCGGGCGTCGAGAGCTTCAAGGGGCACAGCTTCCACACCAGCCGCTGGGACTATGATTATACCGGCGGCACTAATGCGGGCGCGTTGACCGGCCTGAAGGGCAAGCGCGTCGGGATCATCGGAACGGGCGCGACGGCGGTGCAGTGTGTGCCGCATATCGCGGAAGGCGCCGAGCATCTCTACGTGTTCCAGCGGACGCCGTCGTCGATCGACGTGCGCGACAACAAGCCGACCGATCCGGACTGGGCGAAAAGCCTGGAGGCCGGATGGCACAAGGACCGGATGGAGAATTTCAACACGCTGGTCTCGGGCGGGTTTGCGCCGCAGGACCTGGTGATGGATGGCTGGACGCATATCATCCGTAACCTGTTGTTTATCGCCTCGCAGGAAGGCAACAAGGACCTCAGCCCGGAACACCTGGCCGAACTGGCCGAGATTGCCGATTTCCAGAAGATGGAACAGGTGCGCTCCCGCGTTGACGAGATAGTCAAGGACAAGGCCACCGCCGAGGCGTTGAAGCCGTGGTATCGCCAGTTCTGCAAGCGGCCCTGCTTCCATGACGGGTACCTGCCGACCTTTAACCGGGACAATGTCACGCTGGTCGATACGCAAGGCCGGGGCGTCGAGCGGATCACGGAGAATGCGATCATCGCCAATGGCGAGACGCATGAGATTGACTGCCTGATCTATGCGACCGGTTTTGAAGTTGGCACCGAATATACGCGGCGGGCCGGTTATGATGTCGGCGGGCGCGACGGGCGCAAATTGTCGGAACATTGGGCTGACGGCTATCGCAGCCTGCACGGCATGCTGGTCAACGGGTTCCCGAACCTGATCGTCATGGGCACGACGCAGGCCGGCTTCACGGCCAACTATCCGCACCTGCTGGACGAGCAGGCCAAGCAGATCGCCTATCTCGTGTCCGAAGCCGAGAAGCGCCAAGCGAAAGTGTTCGAGGTCAGCGCCGAAGCGGAAGAGGCCTGGGTCGACGAGATTGTCAGCAAGGCGATGATGCGCGAGAAGTTCCTCGAGGAATGTACGCCCGGCTATTACAATAATGAGGGCAAGCTGAGCAAAATGGCGCGGCAGAACACGTCCTATGGGGCAGGGTCGAATGCGTATTTTGCGATCCTTGATGGCTGGCGCGATACGGGCGTGATGGAAGGCCTTGAATTCGCGACCTGAACCCACGCGCACACTGGCTGGCAAGAGACGAGGACTGCGTCATGGATTTTGAACTGGCCGAAGAATACCGGATGCTGCGCGACCTGGTGCAGCGCTTCGTGCGGGACGAACTGATGCCGCTGGAGGCGGGTGTGCTGGCGCGTGATGCTGAAGGGCAGGGGTCGCACCTTGTTGAGGGCGAACGGACGCGGCTCGACAAAGTGTCGAAAGAGATGGGCCTGTGGAGCCTCGATGCGCCGGAGGAATCGGGCGGCATGGGCCTGCCGCATGTGGCGCTGGTGGGGGTGAACGAGGCGCTGGGATCGACCGTGGCCCAGTACACGCTGCCGCCGGATTCACCCAACTTGCGGATGCTGATGACAGCGGTCAACGACCAGCAACGGACCGCTTACCTGGAACCGTATGCGCGGGGCGAGACGATTTCGGCGATCGGCATTTCCGAGCCCGGCGCCGGGGCTGACCCGGCGGGCATGCTGACCAAGGTGGTGAAGGATGGCGATGACTGGGTGATCAATGGCCGCAAGATATGGATCACGCGGGCGGCGGAGGCCGACTTCACGATCCTGATGGCGATTACCGATCCGGTGAAGCGGGCGCGGGGCGGCATGTCGGCTTTTCTCGTCGACCGGGATACGCCGGGCTTCAATGTGCTGAGGCGCATTCCGATGCTGGGCGGCGAATATACGTATGAAGTGGTGCTGGAGAATTGCCGGGTGCCGGGCTGGAAACTGCTCGGCAAGGAAGGCGACGGGTTCGGGCCGATGCAGGTGCGCCTGGGAACGCGCCGGATGGAGATGGCGGCCTGGTGCATCGGTGCGGCGCAGCGGGCGCTGGACATGATGATCGACTACGCGCCGCAGCGGGTGACCTTTGGCCAGAAACTGTCACAGAGGCAGGCCGTGCAATGGTGGGTGGCCGACGGCGCGGCGAAGATTCATGCGGCGCGGCTGATGGCCTATGATTGCGCGTGGAAGCTGGATACCGGCAAGGATGTGCGGACCGAAATCTCGATGCTGAAATATTATGCGACCGAGATGGCGCAGGAGATTATCGACAATGCCATGCAGTGCTTTGGCGCGATGGGCATGACCAAGGAGATGCCGCTGCACCTGTTTGCCGGGCGTATCCGCAACATGCGGATCTATGACGGGCCGTCGGAAGTGCACCGCATGGTAGTGGCGCGCAACCTGATGGACACGCGCTGAGAGCGCGTACGTTGAGTATGCCTGTCAGGGGGCATAGGATGAATCACAACAAGACAGGAATTCCAGGATGACCGACCGCATAAATATCTTCATCGACAATGGCGTCGCCGATGTGCGCCTCGTGCGCGAAGACAAGATGAACGCACTGGACGACGCGATGTTCGCGCGGCTGATCTCGGCAGCCGAAGAGATCAATGCCGACAAGTCCGTGCGGGTTGTCGTCCTGTCGGGGCAGGGCCGGGCATTCTGCGCCGGGCTCGACATGGGCAATTTCGGCAAGATGGCTGAAGGCGGTCCGAAGGATGACAGCGCGGCGGGTGGCCGGCTGACGCCCCGCACGCACGGCATTGCCAACCGGGCGCAGCAGGCCGTGTGGGGCTGGCATAGCCTGCGTGTGCCCGTGATTGCCGCTGTGCATGGCGTCGCTTTGGGCGGTGGCTTCCAGGTGGCGTTGGGCGCAGATATCCGGATCGTGCACCCGGAGACGAAACTGTCGATCCTGGAAGTGAAATGGGGCCTTGTGCCGGACATGAGCTCGACCGCGATCATGCGGCGGCTGGCGCGCGAGGACATCATCCGGGAGCTGACATATACGGGTCGTATCTTCTCCGGGACGCAAGCATTGGAATATGGTTTCGCGACGAAGCTGTCCGAGACGCCTTATGAGGACGCCATGAACCTGGCGCGCCTGATTGCCGAGAAGAGCCCGAGCGCGGTGCAGGCGGCGAAGAAGCTGTACAATGAGATTGGCGACAAGTCGGACGCCGAGGCATTGCAGGCGGAGTCTGTCGTGCAGGACAAGCTGATGGGCAGCAAGAACCAGATCGAGGCCGTGATGGCCGGGCTGCAGAAGCGCGCTGGCAAGTTCGTTGACGAATAGGGCCCGGGGAGGGCACGCATGATCGATTACAAAGGCAAAGTGGCACTGGTGACCGGTGCCGGCTCCGGCATTGGCCGGGCGCTGGCGCAGGCACTGGTGGCGCGCGGCGCGAAAGTCGTGTGCGCGGACATCAATGAGGACGGCGTGCGGGAAACGGCGGACGGCCTTGGCGCCGACGCGCTGGCGATGGTGTGTGACATGGCCGACCATGATGCGGCGGCCACACTGATCCATGATGCGGGGACGTGGCAGGGACGGCTGGACCTTGTCTGTTCGAATGCGGGGATCGGGCTCAACCGGCGGCTGATCAAGCAGGAACTGGACGAGCGGGCCGAGCGCCTGTTCGAGGTGAACCTGTTCGCGAACCTGCGTGTGGCGCAGGCCTATGCGCGCTGGCTGGAAGCCAGTGGCGGCGAGGGGCGGCTGATGATTACGGGGTCCGAGAATTCGCTGAGCGTGCCTGCGGCGGTGAAGGGCAACGGGCTGGGCCTGTATGGCGCGACCAAGCATGGCGTGCTGGTGATGGCAGAATGGATGCGGGACGAGTTTGCCAGCGGCAATGTGCCGGTGGACGTGCATGTGCTGATGCCGGGCGCCGTCTATACGGCGCTGATCGAGAAGCATTTACCGGACCCGTCAAAGGCACCGCCGGAACTGGGCCTGATCATGCCGGAGCGATGCGCGGAGATTGCCCTGAAGGGCATGGATCTCGGCCTGTTCTATATTCCGACGCATGCGCACCTGGCCGATGACATGAAGCCGCGCATGCAGGGCGTGGCGGATGCGCTGAAGGCGCTGGGGCTGACCTGATCTTCTGAAGGAGGCGCATCTCCACCAGCACCAGCACCAGCGGCCGCGCATGGCGGCTGTGCAGTTCTGATTTTCGAGACCTTTAGCCCGGCGGCCAGTGGGGTTGCAGGCAGAGGATGCTGCGCGGTGAGACGGTTGCGCGGACCGATGGCGGGCGTGACGGGGCCTTGGGCCGGGGAGCTGGTTTTGGCCTGGACTCTGGTTTGGCGAGATGCCGGGCGAGCCGGATTGCATGCGTATAAGGATTGGCCATGGCCGCCTCGATGCGGGCGATACGGCGCAGGAAGGCGTCGGTTGTGAGGTCTGGCTTGAAAACGTGTGCACGCGGGGACACGCCACGCGGGCCGGTGGGCGGCGTCGGCGGCACGCGGTCGGTGACCGGGCGGATATTGAACAGGCCGATACGCGTCGTGGCTTTCCGGGGGAGAGGCGCGGGCGTCTCGGGTGTGACGCGCGCGGGTGCGGCGGGTTTCGGGGCCAAGGGTGCGACCGTGATGTCGAGCGCCAGGATGTAGAGCGCGCCGCGCAACATGTCTTCGATGACGCAGAGATGGCGCTGGGCCTTCCTGTAGAAGGCGCGCGGAATTGTCAGCGTTTCACGGCCACCGATCCAGTCGATGAACTCGGCGACCATGTCGATCACGCGGGTGAACAGGGTGGGGGCGGACGTATCTGTCATGCGGCCCATTATGCGGCCGCGCCGGAGGGGGGTGGATAAGTTTTGCCTGTCAGACAGGAAGCGGAGCTAGAGGAAGGCTTTCAGGTCGGCAATGAAGCGGTCGAACTGGTCGTGGTGGAGCCAGTGGCCGGCATTCTCGTAGAGCTTTACTTCGGCATCCTGGAAATGCTCGAGGCGGCCGTCCTCGGCCGGGTTCGAGGCCCAGCTCTTTTCGCCATAGAGCAGGAGAGTGGGGCAGGTGATGGCCTGCCACAGGGTCTCGATGTCGGCATAGGGGATGTCGTAGGGCGTCATCACGCGGAAATAATTGTCGAACTTCCAGGAATAGGTGCCGTCCTCGTTCTGGCTGATGCCGTGGATGGTCAGGTGGCGAGCCTGTTCGTCGGTGAGGTAGCTGTTCTCGGTTTTCATACGCGTATAGGCGTCTTCGAGCGTCGGGTATTTCTTCGACGTGCGACCGGCGGCGGCGCGCTTGGAATCGATCCAGTCGCGCATGCGCTCGCCCGGTGAGGTGCTGAAGCGCTCCTTCATCATCTTCGGCGACGGGCCAAGGCCTTCGATGGCGACGATCTTGCGGACATTTTCCGGGTAGATGCCGGCATAGCGCAGGGAAATGGCGCCGCCATAGGAATGGGACACGATGGTGACAGGATTGAACTTCTGCTGGTGGATCAGCTGGGCGAGATCGTAGACGCAGGCGCGGACCGAATACTCGCCGTCTTCCGACCAGGCGCTGTCGCCATGGCCCCGCAGGTCGGGCGCGACGACGTGCCAGTCCTTGCTGAGTTCCTCGGCGACCCAGTCCCATGAGCGGCAATGGTCGCGGCCGCCATGGACCAGGACGAGCGGCGGCGCATCCTGGTTGCCCCAGTCGACATAGTGCAGGCGCAGGCGCTGGGAAATGAAGCTGTTCGAGGTCGGTCCGGAGAATTGGGTCATGGCGCTGATTTGCCCGGCTTTGCCCTGCGCTGTCCAGAGCCGTGGCCGGTTTATCGGCGCGGCGCGATCAATCGGCGAGAACGGCGAGGATGGCCTGACGGATGAAGCGGGTCAGGCCGGCCTGATCGAGATCGGGATGGCGAAGCATGCGGATGGCGAGGCCATCGAACAGGGTGAACAGGACTTCGACGCGGCCTTCGGCGTGATCCAGCTTGAGCTTTTCACTTAGCAGGCGGGCGAACTCGGTCCTGACGATGACGTCATGGCGGCGGAGCCGTTCGGCAATGTCCGGGTTTCGCTTCGCTTCAGCCACGATTTCGAGGCTGAGGGCTGACCGGAACGGGTCTGTATTGGTGCGCACACCCTCTTCGGCGCGCGCCACCATTTCATTCTTCAAATTCTCGCAGGGGAGGGACTGGAACTCCCGCATCTTGGCTTCATGGGCGCTGGTTTCGCGTTCAACGATGGCCGCGATGATCGCGTCCTTGCTGTCAAAATAGTGATAAATGTGCCCGGCGCTCATCTCGGCGCGCTCGGCAATGCGGGCCATTCCCGTGCCGTGGAAGCCTTGCTCGACGAAGCAGGCCGTCGCGGCATCGAGGATCTGGATGACCCGCGCCTTGGTGCGAGGTGAGCGTTTGTCGATCTGATTCGTCATATTCATGAAAACTTCTGCTTTAGGCACTTGATTTGTTGCGCTGCAACATTATTTCGAACGTTCATTCTAACTTTACAATCCGTCGCGTACACATAGGCCCGATTGATCAAGGTGACATTAATGCCAAGCATATCAAACAGTTTCAGAGCGCTGATCGCAACCGCACTGATCGGCGCAGTCGTTGCCTGTGGGGCGTCAGAGCCCAGCGCCTCTGAGCAAGCTGCGGCGCAGGCCCCTGCTGCGGCGCCCGTTGACGTCATGGTCGTGCACAAGACACGCGTTGAGAGTACGCGCGAATTGCCGGGCCGCGCCCGCGCTTTCCGGGAGGCGGAGATCCGCCCCCAGGTCACAGGTCTGATCAAGTCGCGCCTGTTCACGGAAGGCGAACTGGTCAGCCAGGGACAGGCCCTCTACCAGATTGATGCCTCCGAATACGCTGCTGCCGTAAACAGCGCGAAAGCCGCCGTTCAGCGCGCCGAGGCGACAGCCGAAGCGGCGCGCCAGACGGCAGGCCGGTTCGAGCGCCTTGCCGAGATCAATGCCGTGAGCCGCGAGAACCTCGATCAGGCCATCGCGACCCAGAAACAGGCCGAGGCCGACGTAGCGATCCAGAAGGCGGCCCTGCAGCGGGCCAATATTGACTTGTCGCGCACCAAGGTCACCTCGCCGATTGACGGCCGGATCGGCCGTTCGAGCGTGACTCCGGGTGCGCTGGTGACCGAGAACCAGGCCACGCCGCTGGCCATGGTGTTGCAACTGGACCCGATCTACCTCGACCTGACGGCGGGCAGCTCGAAGATTCTCGGCTGGAAGCGCGACATTTCCGAGGGCCGGATCAAGTCCTCCGACGGCGAGAGCGTGGCTGTGACCATTGCACTGGAAGATGGCAGCACCTATTCCGAGCCGGGCCGGCTGGCATTCAGCGAAGTCAGCGTCGACGAAAGCGCCGGATCGGTGATCATTCGCGCCGTGGTGCCCAATCCCGACGGATACCTGTTGCCGGGCATGTATGTGAATGCCAGCTTCAGTGCCGGGACCTATGACAATGTCTTCCTGGTGCCGCAGGGCGCCGTGACGCGCACGGTCAAGGGTGATCCGACGGTGATGGTGGTCGGTGATGACGGCACGGCCGAAGTGCGCAACCTGACGATTATTGAAGCCAGCGGAAACGACTGGATCGTATCGGACGGACTGGAAGACGGCGACAAGCTGATCATTGGCGGCCTGCAGAAGGTTCGCCCCGGCGCGCCCGTTGCGCTGGTGCCTCCGATGACGGCATCGGTCCAACCGACCGACGCGGCGAAAACCGTCGTCAAACAATAATTCAACTGAGTTGAACCCCCATGGCTAATTTCTTCATTGACCGGCCCATCTTCGCATGGGTCCTGGCGATCATTGTCATGATCGCCGGTGGCATCGCGCTGCGGACCCTGCCTGTGGCCCAGTACCCGGACATTGCGCCGACGACGGTGTCGATCAATGCGGTCTATCCGGGGGCGTCCGCCAAGGCCGTGGAAGACACGGTCACGCAGGTGATCGAACAGCAGATGACGGGGCTGGACGGCCTCGACTATATTTCCTCCTCGTCCAGCTCGCAGGGCGCCGCGTCCGTCACGCTGACCTTCGAGACGGGTACGGACCCCGACATCGCGCAGGTGCAGGTGCAGAACAAGCTGGCGCTGGCGACCCCGCTCTTGCCCGAACAAGTGCAGCGCCAGGGCGTGACCGTGAGCAAGGCCTCGTCCGGGTTCCTGATGGTGACGGCGCTGATCTCGCCGAACGGGACGTTCGACCAGACAGATCTTGGCGACTATGCGCGCTCGAACGTGACCGACGTGCTGAGCCGCGTCGATGGCGTCGGCAGCGTGCGGCTGTTCGGTTCGCCCTATGCGATGCGTATCTGGCTCGATCCGAGCAAACTGAACCAGTACAATTTGATGCCAAGCGACGTGATCGCGGCGATCCGCGCCCAGAACGCGCAAGTCTCGACGGGTGCGCTGGGCGGCAGCCCGGCGGTGGAAGGCCAGGAAATAACCGCAACGATTTCGCTGCAGACGCTCCTCTCCACTCCCGGCCAGTTCCGCGACCTGCTGATCCTGACGACCGGCGACGGCGCCTCGGTACGCCTCCGCGATGTTGCACGGGTCGAGATGGGTGCTGAGAACTATTCGACGGTTGCAAAATATAATGGCCAGCCGGCCGCTGGCATGGGCATTTCGCTCGCATCGGGCGCGAATGCCTTGCAGACGGCGGAAGGCGTGCGTTCTGCGATGGACACGCTGGGGAAACAGTTTCCGGACGATCTCGGCGTGGTCTATCCATATGACACGACACCCTTCATCAGCACGTCCATCCATGAAGTCCAGAAGACGCTGATCGAAGCGGTGATCCTGGTCTTCCTCGTGATCCTTGTCTTCCTGCAAAGCTTCCGGGCCAGCTTCATTCCGATGATTGCGGTCCCGGTGGTCCTGCTGGGTACATTCGCGGTCCTGCTGATGTTCGGCTATTCGATCAACACGCTGACCATGTTCGCCATGGTGCTGGCGATCGGGCTCCTGGTCGATGACGCGATCGTGGTGGTGGAGAATGTCGAGCGGGTGATGGCCGAAGAAGGCCTGTCGCCGCGCGATGCGACGCGCAAGTCGATGAAACAGATTACCGGCGCGCTTGTGGGCATCGCAGTTGTGCTGTCGGCCGTGTTCATTCCGATGGCATTCTTTCCGGGATCGGCGGGTGTGATCTATCGCCAGTTCTCGATCACGATTGTTACCGCCATGACCCTGTCAGTGCTGGTGGCACTGATCCTGTCGCCCGCCTTGTGTGCGACCCTGTTGAAAGCGAACGGACATGCCGCGTCCGAAAAGAAAAACCTGGCGGCGCGTGGCGGTGCCTTGTTCGAGAGCGGATTTTCGCGCCTGCGTGACGGTTATGAAGCGGTCGTGGCGCGTGTGCTGCGCCGTGTCTGGCTGTTCGTCGGTGTGTTCGCCGTGATGCTTGTCCTGCTGGGACTGGGTTTCCGTAGCCTGCCAACGTCATTCCTGCCGAACGAAGACCAGGGCGCCGTGATGACGATTGTCCAGCTGCCGACGGGTGCGACGCTGGCGCGGACAACAGAAGTCATGGATGCCGTGTCGCTGCACTATCGTGAGAACGATACCGAGAACGTGCAGGGCGTCATGGCGATTGCCGGCTTTGGCTTTGCCGGAGCGGGCCAGAATGTCGGCCTGTCCTTCACGCCGCTGAAGGACTGGTCGGAGCGGACCCGCAAGGACCAGTCTTCGTCGGCGATTGCCGGGCGGGCATCGGCTGCGTTCAGCCAGCGCACGGATGCGATGATCTTCGCCGTTATCCCGCCACCGATCCGCGAACTGGGCAATGCCAGCGGTTTTGACCTTTACCTGAAGGATACGGGCGGCATCGGCCATGATGCGCTGGTGAATGCCCGCAACCAGTTGCTTGGCATGGCCGCGCAGGAACCGGGCCTGACGAGCGTGCGTCCGAACGGGCAGGAAGACAGCCCGCAATTCAAGCTGAATCTCGACTACCAGAAGGCGCAGGCGCTGGGCATTGACCTGGCCGATGCGACGAGCCTGTTGTCGGTCGGCCTGGGTGGAACCTATGTGAACGACTTTATCGACCGTGGCCGGATCAAGCGCGTTTACGTGCAGGGCGATGCCCCGTTCCGGATGCAGCCAGACGATATCGGTGACTGGCGCGTGCGCAACGGTACGGGCGACATGACGCCGGTGTCGGAGATCGTGTCGTCCGAGTGGGACTATGGCGCGTCGCTTCTGCAACGCTACAATGGCTCGCCAGCACTGAACATCCAGGGCCAGCCTGCACCGGGCGAAAGCTCGGGCGTCGCGATGGACAAGATGGAAGAGCTGGTGTCTCGCCTGCCGGCTGGCACGAGCCTCGAATGGACGGGTATCAGTGCGCAGGAGCGCAGCTCCGGCAACCAGAGCACCTTGCTGTACCTGTTGTCCGGACTGTTCGTCTTCCTTTGCCTTGCGGCGCTTTACGAAAGCTGGACGGTGCCGATATCCGTGTTGCTGGTTGCGCCTGTGGGCATGCTTGGCGCGGTCGTCGGTGCGCATCTGGGCGGGTATGACAATGACGTCTTCTTCCAGGTGGGCCTGCTGACGACGGTCGGGCTTGCGTCAAAGAATGCCATCCTGATTGTCGAGTTCGCCCGTGCGCTCGAAGCGGAAGGCAAAGGCCTGATCGAAGCGACGATGGAATCGGTGCGGTTGCGTTTCCGTCCGATCCTGATGACGTCGCTGGCCTTCGGGCTGGGTATTACGCCGCTTGTGTTCAGTTCGGGTGCCGGGGCAGCGTCTCGCGCCGCGCTGGGTACGACTGTCCTGAGCGGGATGATTGCCGTGACGGCGATCGGCCTGTTTGCTGCGCCGCTTTTCTATGTTGTCGTCCGGAAACTGACGACCCGCACGCCCAAGGCGCGCCCTCAAGTCGATGGAACTGTATGATGACCCACACGCTTCGCCTTGCCCCGCTGATGCTGTCTGTCGCGCTGGCGGGATGTGTCAATCTCGCGCCAGCCTATGACCGCGTGGCGGCCCCCGTGCCGGACGCGTTGCCGGTTTCGGATGCTGACACGGGGGCTGCGGATGTACGCGGCTGGCAGGATCTTGTCGAATCCGATGCGCTGGAAAGCCTGATACAGCTGGCACTTGAGAACAATCGGGACCTGCGATCGGCAACCGCGCGGATCGCGATCGCCGAGGCGCAATACGGAATCACGCGGGCCGCGCGCCTGCCGACCCTGTCAGCCACGGGATCGGTGACGGAAGCGGGCGCGCTTGATGGCGACGATGCGTCCGCCTTCCTGACTGACAGCGCGCGGGCGCAATTGGGCGTGACAGCCTATGAACTGGACCTGTTCGGCCGGGTCGCGAGCCTGAATGAGGCAGCGCTGCAGGCCTACCTGTCGACGGTTGAAGGCGCGCGCAGCGTGAAGATTTCGCTGATCTCGTCTGTCGCGCAATCCTGGCTGACCCTTGCGGCGGATCAGGAGCGGTTGCGGCTGGCGCAGGAAACTGTCGAGAGCCAGGGCAAGTCGCTGGCACTGACGCGGGAATTGTTTGATTCCGGTGTCGTGACGGAGATTGATGTGCGCCGGGCCTCGGCCAGTGTCGAGACGGCGAAGGCGCAGGTGGCGCAGTTTACCGGACTGGTGCGGCAGGACGTGAATGCGCTGCGGCTGGTTGTCGGCGCGAACCTGCCTGCGAATGTGGCGGAGCAGGCCGTGCTGAGCCCGTCGCCGATCAAGGACAGGCTGGCTGTGGATGCGCCGTCGGACATCCTGCTCAATCGTCCTGATGTGCTGTCGGCCGAGCGGCAGTTGCGCGCCGCGAATGCGAATATCGGTGCGGCCCGCGCCGCCTATTTTCCGACGATCGCTCTGACCGGCAGCGCCGGGTATAGTAGCACTGGATTGGACGACCTGTTCGATGGCAGCGGCGCGTGGAGCATTGGCCCGCAAGTGTCCCTGCCGATCTTCGACGGTGGCAGCCGCAAGGCGAATCTTGGCGTGTCCAAGGCCAGCCGCGACCTCGCGCTGGCGCAGTATGAGCAATCGATCCAGACGGCCTTCCGCGAGACCGCAGACGCGCTGGCGATCGCGCAGACGGTTGATGAGCGGATCGACGCGCTGCGCCGCCTCGTTGATGATACGTCGGTGACCCTCAACCTGTCGCAGGAACGGTTCCGCGTCGGGATCGACGATTATTTCTCCGTTCTGGATGCCCAGCGGGCCGACTACCAGTCGCGCCAGAACCTGATCGGTGCCGAACTGGACCGGGCCCTGAATGTCGTGGCCCTGTTCCGGGCACTTGGCGGCGGCCCCGTCGTGACGGTAACCGCCGAATAGGCGCCTAGTCGAGCCGGGCAGCCCGTTCGGCGTCGGCCCGGTAGTTCCGGCTGGACATCAACAGGCAGAGAATACTGAGCGCATTGAAGATGAGGATGAGCTCGAGCGCCCGTGCCAGCGGGTGAGCCTCGCCCTGCGCGGTGAAATAGTCGCTGAGGCTGCCAGCGATCCACGGACCGCAGCCGATGCCGATCAGCGTCAGGCAGAACAGCATGAAAGCCGAGGCGAAGGATCGCATGCGCAGCTGCACCAGTTCCTGTGAGGCCGTGTAGGCGATGCTGGCATAGATGAGGCCGACAAAGCTGGGCACCACGTTCCACGCATAAGCGAGGCCGACTGTGGGCGCGCGCAGGAACATCCAGGCGAAGGGCAGGGCGATGGCCGCACAGAGGGCGATGATCAGCGGGCGCCAGCGCAGGTCTTTCTTCGACAGGCGGTCACAGACCAGCCCGATGACAACCGCACCGATACTGCCGACGCCGCCGATGAGGAGGCCGAGCGGCCATGAGACCTGGCCGGGGGTGAGGCCGTAGGTGCGCTGGAGGTGGCTGGACGTGAAGACGAGGAAGGCGTTGGCCGAGATGCAGATTAGCAGGCAGCCGGCGAGGAGCCACAGATACGAGGTCTGCCCCATGATGAAGCGAAGTGTTTCCTTCAGCGACGGCGCGGGACGGTCGTCCTGGCGCGCTTCGGAATGGCCGCGCACGGGTTCGCGAATGGTGAAGCGGACGAGCAGGGCCAGCAACAGGCCCGGCACGCCGGCAACGAAGAAGGCCATGCGCCAGCCATAGGCTTCATAGACCAGGCCGCCGAGGGCGAAGCCGAGCATGACGCCAAGGCCGATGCCGGTCGTGTAGACGCCGAGGGCTGTGGCGCGTTCCTGAGGGGGGTAGAGGTCTGCGATCATGCTGGTGGCGGGCGGTGTGCCGCCGGCTTCGCCGACGCCGACGCCCATGCGGGCGACGAGGAGCTGCCAATAGGATTGCGACAGGCCGGACAGGGCGGTCATACCCGACCAGATGGTCAGGGCGATGGCGATGATGTTACGGCGGTTGCCGCGGTCGGCCCACATCGCGACCGGAATGCCCAACGTCGCATAGAAGGCCGCGAAGGCGATGCCGGTGAGCATGCCGAGCTGGCTGTCCTTCAGGCCGAGTTCGGTCTTGATCGGCTCGAGCAGGATGACGAGGATCTGCCGGTCGACATGGTTGAACGTGTAGACGAGCGTCAGCACCATAAGGACCCAAAGGCGACCTGAATTGGCAGCCTTCGCGGGGAGGGACGGAGCATTGGACATGTGTCGGGACCTGTATTCTGGCGCGCAGCACGCGGACGAAGGGGAAGAGCCGGAGAGGCAGTGGAGACCGAAAGGTCTCGCGCGATCAGCTATCGGCTCCCCTTGAAGCGAAATGAGCGAGGTTGATCCCCACTTCAACAAGTGTTGAAATATGGCCTGCTTTCACATGAGGGGCAAGACAAATGCGTCCTGCCCGTTAGTATCAGTGAATTCCTGCGACCGAACCCGAAGAGAAATAACCCATGTCCCTAGCACTGCCCGATGACGGCAAACCCGTTCGCCGGACGGCGATCCTTGACGCCGCAGAAGCACAATTCGCCCAGCACGGGTATGATGGTGTGAACCTGCGGGCGATCGCCCGCGATGCCGGCGTGGATGTCGCGCTGGCGAATTACCATTTCGGGAAGAAGCGCGACCTGTTCGACGCGGTGCTGATGCGACGGGCCGAAGTGCTGAACGCCTGGCGCCTCAAGGCGCTGGAGGACGCGCTGTCGGAGGCGAGGCCGAACCCGCCAAGCGTCGAGGCGATTGTCAGGGCCTATCTCAGGCCGCTGCTGACCGGATCGCATGTCACCGAGCCGGGCTGGAAGCATTATTATGCGCTGATCGCCTATGTGAACAATTCGACCGAATGGGGCGGCAAGCTGATGACCCAGTTCTTTGATCCGCTGATCATCCAGTTCATCGATGCGCTGCGACTGAGCCTCGGCGGTGTCGACGAGAAGGCGCTGTACTGGTCGTACCATTGTTTTTCCGGCGCGCTGACCCTGACCTTTGCCGAGACCGGCCGTATCGACTTGCTGTCGAAAGGCCTGTGCCACTCGGATGACCTGGCCGGGGCGTATGAACATGTCGTGCGCTTCATCACGGCAGGGTTCGAGTCGATCCGGCCGACCTGATCCGGAAACGAAAACGGCGGCATGTTGCCATGCCGCCGTCGTTTCCGTGAGGAAAGTTCAAGTCCTAGTATTTGAAGTCGACGCCGAACGTGACGGTACGCGGATCGCCGTAGAAGCCGGTCAGCGTGCCTTCGAGGCCGAGTGTCGGTGTGATCGTGCCGTTCGTGTTGACGTTCACGAAATTATAGCCCGCCACGATGTAGCGTTCGTCTGTGAGGTTCTTGCCGTTGAGGCTGAAGCCCCAACGTCCGCCTTCGGTTTCCCAACGCATGCCGACGTCGACAAGCGTGAAGGCCGGCTGGTCGAGGTATGCACTCGGCACCTCGAACTGGCTGGAGTCGCCACGATAGGAGACCAGCGTGTTCATGAGGAGGCGACCGTTATTGTCGAGGATCGTAAGCGGCGTGTCATAGGAAAGACGGCCACTTGCGGTCCAGTCCGGCGTGTTCTGAATGACGCGGGCATTGGCGACGTCGTTGCCGAACGCATCAATGTATTCGTCGTATTGTGCATCGACATAGCCAACCGACCAGCCAAGGTTGAACAGGTCGGACTGGTTGAACACCTGCTCGGCGAGCGTGGCGCTGCCTTCGAATTCAATACCCCAGATCGTGGCAGCGGCGGCATTCGTCGTTACGCCGGTAAATGTATCGTTGACGCCGTCATTGTCGGTGTCGATGCCAACCGAACCGGGAACCTGAACATCCTTGTAGTCGGAATAGAAGGCCGCGACGCTGTAGTTGAGGTCGCCACCATACTGGCTGCCCTTGTAGCCGATTTCGTAGCTGTCGACTTCTTCCGGTTCGAACTGCATGAATTCGTAGATTTCAGCATCAGTGACCGTTCCGCTGAGGTCGAGGTCGGGAGCAGCCGTTGTCTGGCCGCGTGGATCGAAGCCACCCCCCTTGAAGCCCTGAGCATAGGTTGCATAGAGGTTGCTGGAATCGGTCGCCTTGTAGCTGACCGAAAGGCGCGGGCTGAAATCGTCAAACGTGGCCGAGCCGTTGAAGTCTGACGTTGTCGCGATCAGGAGCGGGTTGCCGCCGAAGTATTCAGAGAACCCACCGATATAAGTGCGACGGAGGACTTTCGCGGTCCGCTCGTCTTCGGTGTAACGGGCGCCGACCGTGACGCTGAAGCGATCCGTCAGATCATAGGTGAAGTCGCCGAAGATCGACCATGTCTTGGTACCGACATCGCCGAAAGTCTGGGCATTCAGGCCAGGCAGCAAAAGCAGGTCGCCGGTGGTGCCGAGCAGAACGTCGAACACGGTCGAAGCATTGGCATCGAGATAGTAGACGCCGACGATGCCGTTGAGGCGTTCGCTGGAATACAGGACCTGGAATTCTTCCGAGAACTGGTCGTTCGCATAGTTGGCCGGAACGTCGAGATCGGCTTCGGGAAGGCTATCAAAGTCGATCGGCGAGGTGCTCTCGTCTTCGCGATAGGCGAGGATGTTCTTGAGCGTGATCGTGTCGGACAGGGTGTATTCGCCGACGATGGAGCCGCCATAGGCTTCCGATTCCTGCTTCACGACATTCAGGCCAGCCCGCGTGTCATATTCGCTGTCGAGGACAGGGTAGGTGAAGGGTGCGAACTGGTCAGGGATCAGGCGGTGGCCCTGACGGGCGTTCGAATCGTCCTTGGTGTAGTCGGCGGCGAAGCGAAGCTGGAAGTCCGGATTGACGTCCCACTCGGCGGACAAACGAGAGGACGCGACGTCCTTGTTGTAGTTGTCCTTACCGGTGATGATGTTCTCGCCGAAGCCGTCGCGATAGAGCGCTGCGACGGCGCCGCCGACGCGGAACGTGTCCGACAGGGGCGCGCTGGCCGAGACGACGACTTCTTTCTGGCCATAGGTGCCGACAGCAGCGCGAACCTTGAGAGCCGGCTCATTGGCGAGCGACCGGGTGACGTATTTGACGGCGCCACCGATCGTGTTGCGACCGTAGAGCGTGCCCTGCGGGCCGCGCAGGACTTCGATGCGCTCGACGTCGAACACGTCAAGGACGGCGCTTTGCGGGCGGTTGAGATAGACGTCGTCGACATAGATGCCGACACCGGCTTCAAAACCGGCAACAGGATCCTGCTGGCCGACACCGCGGATGAAGGCGGTGAGCGTGGAATTGGTGCCGCGCGACACTTCGAGCGTGACGTTCGGGGAGATTTTCGCGACTTCGGTGATGTCTGCGACGCCGAGTTCGGCGAGCAGGTCGCCGTCAAAGGCGGAGACCGACAGTGGCACGTCGATGAGGTTCTGTTCGCGGCGCTGGGCGGTGACAACGACCGGGCCGAATCGGCGCTCGGTTTGCGCACCGGCGTCTTCGTCAACCTGGGCAAAGGCAGGCGCGAGCGGTGTCAGCGCGCTGGCTGCCAGGGCGATCAACGCGACGCGGGATGTGTGCTTGTTCATTAGCGGTCCTCCTCGGGGTCGAATGCGAAATGCTTCGACTCTCAATTTCAACAATTGTTGAAAAACGCCTCAAAGCGGCCACTTTGTCAATTGCCTTCTACTTCGTGCAAGATTTTATCCGGGGAGCCGTGACTTTATCGCCACGCTGGGTTCACGGCGGGATGTAGGGCTGCCCTGTCGCCTTGCCGCTCCGGCCTTCAGCCCGTACCTGACGCAGCGATGGCCGATCACACTGACCTCCTGAAGTCCCTTCGCCAGATTACGCAGGCGATAGACCTCTATTCAAAACAGCTCCTGAAAGAGACCGGACTGACCTCTCCCCAGTTGCTGGTATTGCAGGCTGTCAGTATGCGCGGACGGGAAAAGCCGTCCGAAATCGCCCGCGCCGTGAACCTGTCGCAGGGCACGATCACGTCAATTGTCGACAATCTGGCCCGGGCCGGACTGGTCGACCGTGAGCGCAATGCCGGAGACAAGCGGGTGATCGAAGTAGTCGTGACGGACGCCGGACGTGTGCGCCTTGCAGACGCGCCAGCACCGTTGCAGCACGATTTCCTCAAGCAATTTGGCGCGCTCGCGGATTGGGAGAAGTCGCTGCTTGTCTCATCCGTTCAGCGCATTGCGGGGATGATGCAGGCCGATGGCCTGGACGCCGCACCGATTCTCGAGATTGGCGACCTGTCGCCGGATGCGCCGAAGCGCCAAAGCTGAGGGGCCTTAGCGTTCGACCTGTTCCATCTCATCTTCGGCGGGGCTGTCCCATGGCAGGTGGCGCTCGTCGAGTACGACGAGGTTATCGCGCGAAATGATGGTCGCGCGCGTGTGGTAGCCAAGCAGCTTGGTCGTCGGTTCTTCCAGGTTGCGGGCAAGCAGCATGGTTTCTTCGGACGAGAAGTTGGACAGGCCGCGGGCGCGCTCGACGCCTGCCTCATCATAGACATGGATGACGTCGCTGCGGACATAGGGGCCATGGATGGAGATGACGTCCGCACGTTCGACGCCACGCTTGCCAGCTTCGAGCAGATCGGCCGCTTCCTGGCTGATAACAATGCTGCCGGCCATCTGGAGTCGGTCAGTGAGCCAGGCAGCCCATGCGGAGGCGGGCTCGGTGTTGGCGATGCATTTGGTGTGCGGGCGTTCGCCCTTGAGCACGGATGAAACCGGATTGTCGGCCTCGCCATTGGCAATGAGGGTCGTGCAGCCGGCATGCTGGGCCATGTTGGCGGCCTGCATCTTGGTGAGCATGCCACCGCTGCCGAGCGCACTCGTGCCTTCGGTGACGGACAGGTATTCCGAGACGTCGTGGAGTTCTTCGACCAGCTTGGCGCCGGGTTCGGACGGGTCCTTGTCGTAGAGGCCATCGACGCTGGTCAGGATGATCAGGTGCGATGCCTGGATCATCTGGGCGATACGTGCGGCCAGACGGTCATTGTCGCCGACGCGGATTTCTTCGGTCGTGATTGTGTCGTTCTCATTGACGATTGGCATGACATTGCCGTTGAGCAGGCGGTGAACCGTGTTCTTGGTGTTGAGGAACCGGCGCCGCTCTTCGAGGTCGCCGCGCGTCACCAATACCTGGGCAATGTCGAAATTGAACTCAAGTGCGACCTGCTTGTAGGCGCTGAGAAGGATGGGCATGCCGCAGGCTGCGGCGGCCTGCTTGTCGCGGAGCCCGGCATTCTCGGGCGTGACGTTGAGCGTGTTCAGACCCAGCGCCACCGCGCCGGACGAGGTCAGCACGACTTCGTAGCCGTCTGCGCGCAGGAGCGCGATATCTTCCAGCAGTCGCTGAATGAACGCCCAGCGGGGGGTGAGCAGGTCAGGATTGGCCAGAAGGCTTGATCCGACTTTCACGACGATCCGTTTTGTCTGAGGCAATTTTCAACTCCGTAAGTCTGAGCGCACGAACTAGGTGTGTTTTGAAGAGGAAACAACTCGCTGGCGGATAAAACGACTGTGCTTTGTGACCTGACAAGCCGTATTCGCCGAATTATTGGCAATGAAAGCAAAGTGCTGGACGCTTGCCTTGAAAAATATGAAAAAAGTTTGGTATGCGCCGCGTGTGATAAAAATTTGAACTCAAAGCAAAAACGACTAGGAAGGCCGCAAAGGGGATCTTTGCGATTCCGGTCACTCAGGCGTTACAGGAACAGAAAGTCACAATGAAGGCACTTTTGGTTGGATGTGGAAAAATGGGCGGCGCCTTGCTGCAACAATGGTCACGGTCTGCGGATTGGGATTTTACCGTTGTGGACCCGTTCGCTGACACCGTGCCCGAAGGCGTGACTCTGCTGAAAGCCCGAGAGGACCTTCCTGACACATTGTTCGACCTGTTGATCGTCGCGGTGAAACCGCAAATGATTGACGAGGTCATGCCAGCCTACCAGGCGAACCTTGCGCCCTCGGGCGTGGTCGCCTCGATCGCGGCCGGGTGTTCGGTTGACCGCCTGAAGGCTGCGACAGGTGCAGGGGCAGTGATCCGGATCATGCCCAACCTGCCGGCCCTGATCGCCAAGGGCGTGAGCGGCCTGTATGCGAGCCCGGAATGCACCGGCGACCAGAAGACAGCCGTGGAAGCCCTGATGCAGCGGGCTGGCACGACCGTGTGGGTTGATGATGAGGATGCGCTCGACCGTGTGACGGCCGTTGCCGGCAGCGGGCCCGGCTATGTCTTCGAAATCGCGCGGACCTATATCGCCGCAGCGGAAGCCCTTGGCTTCACGAACAGCCAGGCGCGCGCGCTCGTGCTGGGCACAATGGCTGGCGCGGTCGAGATGGCGCAGCAATCTGACGAAACCGTCGAGACGCTGCGCAATTCGGTCACCAGCAAGAACGGCACGACACAAGCGGGCCTCGAAGCCCTCAACGCAGACGGCACGCTCACCGAGCTGATGCTGCGCACAACCCAGGCCGCTTATGACCGGGCCGTGGAACTGCGTTAGGCGTTTCAGGCGGATTCTGGCATCAGTGCCGACACTTATCCAAAGACTCACAGACGACAGAGAAGAAAATCCATATGAATACAGCAGCCCTGATTTCGCTCGGCGCCTATTTTGTCCTGATGATGCTGATCGGGCTTTATGCCTACCGTACGTCCACGAGTGACGTTTCAGAGTACATGCTTGGCGGCCGCCATCTGCATCCGGCGGTCGGCGCTCTGTCTGCGGGCGCTTCCGACATGAGCGGCTGGATGCTGATGGGGCTGCCGGGCGCGATTTACGTCTCCGGGTTCGGTGCTGCGTGGATTGCCGTCGGTTTGGTCATCGGGGCCTATCTGAACTACCGCCTCGTTGCGCCGAGGCTGCGCGTCTATACAGAACTGGCAAATGACTCGATCACGATCCCGGAATTCTTCGAGAACCGCTTTATAGACAAATCACATGCCCTGCGCGTGCTGTCGTCAGTCGTCATCATCGTCTTTTTCACACTCTATACCTCCGCCGGTGTCGTCGCGGGCGGCAAGTTGTTTGAGGCGTCGTTCGGCCTCGATTATTCGATCGGCCTGTTCCTGACGGCCGGTGTTGTCGTTGCCTATACGATGTTTGGCGGTTTCCTCGCGGTCAGCCTCACCGACTTTGTGCAGGGCTGCATCATGTTCATTGCGCTGATCCTGGTGCCCATCGTGACGCTGAATGAGCTCGGCGGCATCGAGGAGACGGCGGCCGTCGTGCGGAGCGTGGATCCGAGCCTGCTCGACTGGATGCGCGGCGCGACCGTATTCGGCATCATATCCAGCCTGTCATGGGGGCTTGGCTACTTTGGCCAGCCGCACATCATCGTGCGATTCATGGCCATCCGGTCGCTGAAATCCATTGCGACCGCACGCTATATTGGCATGGCGTGGATGATCATCACCGTGATCGGCGCCGTAGCGACCGGTATTATCGGCCTGGCCTTCGTGACCAAGACCGATGCGGTGCTGGCGGATCCGGAGACCGTGTTCATCCTGTTGTCCCAGGTCCTGTTCCACCCGCTCATCTCGGGCTTCCTGCTGGCGGCGATCCTGGCGGCCATCATGAGCACGATTTCATCGCAATTGCTGGTGTCGTCGAGTTCATTGACCGAGGATTTCTACAAGCCCTTCCTGCGCAAGAATGCGAGCCAGAAGGAGCTGGTCATGGTTGGGCGCCTGTCGGTTCTCGCCGTGTCGTTGGTGGCGATCGGGCTTGCCTTTGACCGGTCGAGTAACGTCCTGTCGCTGGTCAGCAACGCATGGGCCGGGTTTGGTGCCGCGTTTGGACCGCTCGTCATCCTGAGCCTGTTCTGGCGTGGTGTGACCCGAGACGGCGCGCTGGCCGGCATGGTCGTCGGCGCCGCAACGGTCCTGTTCTGGCTGTATGCGCCGATCACGATTGACGGGCAGTCCCTGTCATCGATTCTCTATGAGATTGTACCCGGGTTCTTCCTGAGCTTCGTCACCACGCTGGTGGTGAGTATGGTCGGGCGCCCTGCCCAGCCGCAGGTGCAGGCGCAGTTCGATGAAATGAAGGTTGCCATGTCGGCCGAGAAGCAGCCGCTTTTCTAGCGACGTCCTGACTCAGGTGGTGCCCGTCGCGTAGTCCAGCGCGCGGGCATCATACTGGTCGATCACCGCATCGAGATCGCCCGGAGAATTCAGCAGGGCGAGCTTTTCCTTCGGTTCAAGCGCGGTGATGTATTCACCCAGCGTCGACAGACGGTTCGCACGCGCCCGGGCGATCGCGAGGGGCGTATGAACTTCGCTATGGGCGAGCGGCCAGTGCGTATCGACAATATGCGTCCGGCGGTTCCGGAGATTACGGTCGGAGAACAGGTTGGCCAGACTTGGCGCCGACAGGTCCTGATAGGCGGGCCGGCTGGCCACTGAATCGAGATAGGACTGCGGTGGATCGCGTTCTTCCGGGCTTTCGAGCAGGTTCATACGCAGCGCGAAATCGCCGCTCTTGGTGCGCCCGGTCCACCAGGACAGGGTGGCTGCGAGCAGCATGCCGATGGTTGCCGGCGCGAGCCAGGCTGCAAAGATCGGCGAGATGGCAAAGGCCGAAACCGTGAGCACGACGCCCAGCACGATGGCCGGGGCGTGGTGGCGGAACGTGTCGGACAGGGTGTATTCGTTCGATTCGCGGGCCTGCGGGTTCCAGCCGCCATCGCGACCGGTGAACACGCGGTATACGGCGACGGTCTGCTCGACCATCATGACCGGGGCGAGCAGGACCGAGATCAGCGTTTCGGTAATAACGCCCATGAATGTCTTGACCGGGCCGACGGTGCGGCGCCAGCGTGGCGACGCGAGGCCATAAATGAGCCCGTAGAGCTTGGGAGCAAACAGGATCGCCATGGTCGCCGTGAACAGATGCAGCGAGCGCTCGGAGTCGATCACGGGCCATGACGGGAAGAGGGCCGCTGTCTCGCCGAAATAGGCCGGCGTAAGGAACATGTTCTGCAGTGACAGCAACATGCCGACCGTGATGAAGAGCAGCCAGAGCGGCGACGCCAGATAGGAAAAGATGCCGATAATCAGGTGCATGCGGCTGGTGAAGGTGAGGCCGCGTGTCTTCAGCAGGACAGCCATGTGCTGCATGTTGCCCTGGCACCAGCGGCGGTCGCGGATGGACAGGTCGATGATCGATGGCGGGCCTTGCTCATACGAGCCGCCCAGTTCGGGCGCGATCTGCACGTTCCAGCCAGCACGGCGCAGGAGCGCGGCCTCGACGAAATCATGGCTGAGAATGGAGCCGCCGAACGGGGCCCGGCCCGGGATTTCCGGGAGCCCTGCCGCATTGGCGAGGGCCGAGATGCGCAGGATGGCGTTATGGCCCCAGAAATTGCCTTCATTCTGCGCCCACCAGGCGAGGCCGCTGCCGAGGACAGGGCCATACAGCGCGGCGGCGAATTGCTGGGTACGGGCGAACAGTGTGCGTCCGCCGACAAGCTGGGGAATGGTCTGGATCAGGCCGGTCGCCGGTGAGGCATCCATCCGGCGCGCGAGTTCGATGAGGGTATCGCGCTCCATGAAACTGTCGGCGTCGAACACGATCATGTAGTCGTAGCGGCCACCCCAGCGAGTGATGAAGTCACGGATATTGCCGGCCTTGCGGTGCAGGTTCATCGTGCGGCGGCGATAGTGGACCAGCGTTCCGGGCGTCATACGTGTACGCAAGCGCTCGAACGCGGCTTCCTCGCGCAAGGCAATTTCAGGATCGTTGGTATCGCTGAGAATGAAGCATTCGAAGCGGCCGGGTGCGGTCGCGAGCGATTCAGCGGTCGACTCGACCGTGGCGAACACGCGCTCGACGTCTTCATTGTAGATCGGGAAAACGACAACCGTGCGACCGGCGATCATCTGGGTCGCATCCGGAGTGGCCGACTTGGGCGCGGGAAACAGGCCAGCCAGTGCGGCGAGGAAGCCGATCGTGCTGCTGACAAAGGCATAGGCGATCCAGCTGATGTTCAGGCTGAACACTGCGAGCAGCACTTTTTCGAGCACCGTGACGCCGGACACGTTCAGCACGTAATACATTTCGATCGTCGCCCAGGCGGCGAGGACGAGGGCGAGCGAGAATACGATGACCTTGCGCCACATCAGCGACTTCGGTGCGCGATGGTTCACGGTCGGGCCCGTCTTGAATGCCTGATCCGGCATCGCGATGGGGTATTCTGCAGGGCGGGCGCGAAAAGTGATCATTGCGATCTCCAGCGATAGAGCCAGGTTTCAGAGACAGGGCGGTCGGCCTTGGTCATCAAGGCGCGCAGTTCGCTCAGGCTTGCGTCTTTGGCGTCGAGTTCAAAGCTGAGGCGGACGCCGCCCGTTGTCGGGTTCGGCCGGACAATGGGCGATATAATGGTGCCGGAGGACGTCGACACCTGGGGAACTGCATCGCGCAGCAATTCGTCATTGTCGGAGTCGAAGTCGATGATGAACATCGGCCGCTTCGTGGCTGGCGAGATGCCGACTTTCGTCGCCGTGATTTTGGCGACCGGCGCGACGACCGGCTGCGGCAGGCTCCAGATCATCTGGTAGGACAGCCGGACCGGCTTGCCGGCGACCCATGCCTCTGCCGGGCGCCATGAAACAACGATATTATCATTGTATTCGTTGGTGGTCGGGATTTCGACGAGGGTCAGGTTGCCCGGGCCCCAGCCGTCTTTCGGGGCAATCCAGACATTGGGGCGGCGCTCATAGGCCGCTTCAAGGTCGTCATAGTCCTCAAAGTCGCGATTGCGCTGCATCAGGCCGAAGCCGAGCGGCGGCTGGGTGGCGAAACTGGAGATTTCGAGCTGGCTGGGATTGGCGAGCGGGCGCCAGACCCATTCGCCGTTCCGGAGTTCGATCATCAGGCCTTCGGAATCGTGCACGGCGACGCGATAGTCACGATTGCCGCGATTGATGCTGTGCGGTGAGAAATAATACATCGAGGTGATCGGCGCGATGCCGACTTCGGTGAGCTTGCGACGCGGGAAGAAGACCGCTTCCACGTCGATCATGGTCGACGTGCCGGGTGTGATGTCGAAGCGGAAGGCACCCGTTGTGCTGACGCCATTGAGCAAGGCGTACACGGTGAGCGTCTTGGCGCCGGGTGCCGGTTTGACCAGCCAGAACTCACGGAAGGACGGAAACTCTTCTCCGGCCGGGGAGGCTGTCGAAATCGCCATGCCCCGGGCCGACGCGCCATAGACGGTGCCAGCGCTCAGTGCGCGAAAGAAGCTGGCGCCCTTGAAGCTGATCAGGTCATCAAACTTGCCCGAGGAATTCAGGGGTGTGGTGACGTGAAAGCCTGCAAAGCCGATTGAGTTCTTGTCCGCGTCCGACAAAGGCAGGTCAAAGAAGGCGAAATCTTCTTCCGTGTAGGGGCGGGGCAGCGCGACACCGTTCTCGACGATGTTGAGCTTGACTTCATCATTGAAGAGATAGCCGCGCGGGTCGTAGTGGACACGGAACGGCACGGTGCCGTCGGGCGTCCATTCGGCTGCCTCGCGCTTGAATTCGATGCGCCGGTACTGGTCATAGTCGAGCGAGGCGGCGGCAGCAGGAACGGACGAAGACTTCTGGTAGGCGTGTTCCGACAGGGCCTGTGCCTTGTTGATGACCTGTTCGAAGGCGAAAGGCGGCGCGGCAGGGGCTGCGCCTGCCGCTATTGCGACCGGACTAGCACTGTCGCCTGATACGTCCGCTTCGTCGCTGATATCGGCGACGGAGTCGATTGGCTCTATGACTGGTGCGGTTGGCAACGTGATTGCCGTATCCGCGAGGTCGGACGTTTCCTCGTCGGACGTACCTGCGCCGACCACGGCAAGGGTTGGTGCCGGCTTTGCCGAGATGGAGGCGATGACCACGCCACCCAACAGGACAGTGATCGCCGCGCAGAGCGCGACGGCGGGTATGAAGAAAGGACGTTCAGTCAGTTTCAAGATAACCTCTTTGCCGACGAAGCCGCTGAATTCAGAAAGCGCCGTCGATTGCCCGTGGCAACAAAATTACCGCCCGGATCGCCGACGCTTCGAAAAGCGCCCGCTATCTGGGCAGTACGCCTCGCCTCGGCATTCGTTTCACTGAGAATTTTGGTCATTTTGCGGCGCAGCATTACAGTGCTGCAATAACCCCACCCGAGCCCATTCGGCGAACCAGTGCTGCACAATCCAATTTGTTGCAAGTGCTCAGTAGCTGTGCGGCTGATTATCGCGTCTGAAACGGCGCGGGATTCGCCTCAGGCGGTATTCCGCGATATGCATGGCTGCAGCCCTGCTAGCCCTGAAAGCCCCCTGATGCATCCGAATGCAACTTTGAACGGCGGGACCTCGCTTGCTGGTGTCATCACGGTGGAATCAGGCATTCCCGGGGTTTCGGTTCTGGTGTGTGACAGTGCAAAGCAGGCGCGGGGTCAGGTTACGGACAGTCTTGTGACCAGTGCGCCGGAGGCCGAACGCGCGGCGCGGCTGCACGATCCGGCGGCGCGGCAGAGGCTGCTGGTGTCTCTCGCAAGCGCAAGGGCGATGCTGGGGCTCGCGCTGGATATTCCGGCGCGCGAGGTGGACCTGGCGCGCACGGAAGATGGTGTGCCCTATCTTGCCAGCCGTCCCGACCGTGCCGTCTCGATCTCGCGGAGTGAGGGCTGGACGGCTGTTGCTCTCGCCGACGCGCGGGCGATTGGTCTGGATATTGAGCAAGTAAGGCCCATCGACTGGCAGCCGATGCTGTCGATGATCTGCAGCGATACGGAGCGCGACCAGATGCTGGCGCTGGCAGATGCGCCGCCGGAGCGTGCCCTTGCTGTCTTCTTCGCGCTATGGACCGTGAAAGAGGCCGTTCTGAAGGCGTCAGGCAAAGGCTTGCGTGGCGGGGCGAAGACCGTTCCTGTGCCGGTCGCATCACTGGGGCAGCCTGCGCCGACACGGCAGGACGTGTCGGTTGGCGGCGCTCGCTACGCGGTCTGGACGGAGCAGATCGAGGATGTTTTCCTCAGCGTAGCGGTTGGCGACGCGCGCTAGGCCCTGTCGGCCAGCGCGATCGTCAGCGGGCTTGCCTCATAGATCCGCAGGCCGTCGCACCAGAGCGTGCCCTTGCCGGTGATCAAGAGACGGTCACCGGATTGGCTGACATCCATGATCTCCATCACCGTGGTGACTTCCTGCTTGTCCGGCGTGACCTGACCGCGATAGGCCCATTTGACCGGCGCGCCTGCCGCAATGGTTTCGAATTGCGGGTCGGCCATGCCTTTGGTGTAGCCCTTGAGGCAGGCGGCGTGGGACAGGAGCTGGACCAGCGCATCGAGGCCGAGCGAGCCGGGCTGGACCGGATCCTGGAAGAAGTGAGCCTTGAAGTACCATGCATGCGGATCAACCGACTGGCGGCCGCGCGCGAGACCGAGGCCTGCCGCGCCGCCCGTGGCGTCGAAATAGTCGATGCGGTCGAGCATGACCAAGTCGCCGGTGGCTGTGGGGGACTTTGGTAGTGTGGTGCCGGGACGGTTGGGAGTGAGACCCAGGAGTGCGCGGTGCTCGTCTTTTGTCGGCAGGCCAGCCTGACGCACGAGGGCGGCGGCGGGGAAGAAGCCAAACTGGGTCTTGAGGTTCATGACCGGGCGGCCATCAGCGAGCGTCGCCTTGAGTTCGAACGCCACGATGGTCATCGGGCCGACCTTGGAGAAGGAGGAAAGCGTCGTGTCGACCGTGATCATCCCGTCGTTCGGCCTGACCTGCATGAAGACCTGTCCGTCGCCGTCGAGGTTGCGGAAGCGTTCACCCCCTTCGAGGGCAAAACCGCAATGGCTGGCGAGCCAGCCGCAGGGCTGGAGGACGATCTCGGAAAGCACGGCAAAAGGCATGTGACCATTGGCATTGTCGCGGAAATACCAAGCGTCCGCCGGGATATCGTATTCGGCGACGACGCGGGCGCCGGTCTCTTTCACGCCGGGGCGGGTGGAGACGTCGGTGACGCGGGTCATCATGTGATAGGGCGGCTGGGGCAGGCGCGGGGCACGGCCTGCCGTGTCAAAGGGGACGTAGAGGTCTCCGAAGGCGGCTGATGGCGCGCTGGCGGCGCAGTTGAGCAGGGCGGCATGGTCTCCGCGGCTTTCGCCCATCGGGCCGACGCGGAGCGGTTTGTCCGTCGAGTGCGGCGCGGGCCAGTCCTTGCGCAGGCGGATGGCGAAGCGCGGGCAATGGAAGACTTTCTTGCCGTCAGAGCGGGCGAGCAGCGAGGCGTAGAGGACCGGGCTCTCACCATCGATAATGTCGTCGATGAAGACTTCATAGGTCACTTCATGGTCGCGGTCGGGGATGACCTGCCCCCGGCAGACGAATTTGGCGGTGTGGCCGGGCAAGGGTTCGAAGACATAGCCGTCGCGCTCGATGGTGAGGCCAGCGGCGGCAGCATAGAATTCCAGCGCCTGTACGGCGGCCTCGGCCATCAATGTGCCGGGCATGCAGGGGTCTTCGTGGAAATGGCCTTCGTAGAACCACGCGTCCGTTGGCACATGGGCGCGGGCCTTGAGGTAGCCGCGTCCCCATGGGCCGCCAGCGGGGTCGAAGGCGGTGACCTCATCGAAGAAGGCGAGCTTGTCGTCCGGCAGGTGGGCCGGGCGGGAATGGGCGGCGCAGAATTCAAAGCCCCTGCCGAAGCAGGCGAGGGCATCCCCGGCGCGAAAGGCGGCGAGGTCGGGGGCGCTGAAGGTCCGTTTGGTGCTGGCACGAGCGGTGTCGAAAGGATGTGGTGTGGGTGTGGGAGGGGCATCGGTGGAGGCATCCCAGATGACGCCCTTGCCGGTGGCGAGTTCGTCATCGGTGAAGAATCCGGCCTGGCCGTTGCGGACGGAGAAGACCTTCCGGTCGCCGACCATGCAGTCATACTGGAAGAAGAACATGCGCACGCCGGCGAGCGTGGCGTGGCCGGTGATCTCGATCTGGAAGGCCAGCGTGTCGCCGGGGCCGGGCAGGCCGCCTTCGTGGAAGGTGATCTCGCAGCCGAGCAGGCGGTAGACGCGCTCGTTCTGGTTCTTCAGGTCAGCGCCCATCCAGCCGATCAGGGTCAGGTCGGCCTGTCCGCATTCGATCAGCGGGCCGGGGCGGACGCGGCCATTCCGGACGTGCCAGTCGTCGGCCTTGAGGTCCGTCTCGGTCCAGATGACTCCGGTGCTCTCGACGCCTGCTTCGGCGTCGATGCCGGTGATGCGGTCAACGAGCAGCAGCGGCGGCGCGGGCAGGCGGACCTGGCGGTCGAAGGCGTCCTGTTCGAAAAAGGCGGGGCCGAAGAAGTTGGACATCAGGCCGCGTGTCGAGTCCTCGATCGCGGGGCGGGCCCAGTTCGGGCCGTTTGGCGCGCGGGCCATGAGGGGGTCATTGCCATTGACGACCTTGCGGGGCGGGGTCGAGGTGCGAGGCCTGGATGTGGCGCATGGGGCCGGCGGTGCCAGCGGGGCTGGCGCGGTGGTGCTATGGGCGTAGTGCGGGGGTGGCAGGTGTGGGGCAAGTGGCAGGCCGCCTGTGGTGCGCGCTGCCGGGATTTCAGGTTTTGGATAGTGAACCGGTTTGGTGAGGGGCATGGGGTCGGTTCCTGTCCAGGGATTGTTGCGGGCTGCGTCGAGCCGTTCGGCGACGCGGGCAATATTGATGTCGCGGCCATCTGCGAAGAGCGTGGCGGTGAGGTGGGCGATCTGGCCGAGGTCTGACGCCACGATGCGGTCGGTGGCGACGGCAACGTGGGGCTTGTCGCCGAGCACGCTGGAAATGGCGCGCGACAGCGTGGCGCGCGGGCCGATCTCGACGAATGTGCGAACGCCGTCTTCATAGGCCTGTCGCACCGTGGCGGGGAAGTCGACCGTGTCGACGGCCTGCCGGGTCAGCATGTCCGCGACGCGCGCCTTGGTGGGCGCGTAGCTGGCATTGATGGCATTAGCGTAGAGGCGGATGCCGGGCACCTTGGACACGGGGCGCGTGTGCAGCTTGCGCCACTGGTCCTCGAACGGCTTCATCGCCTTGGCATGGACGATGAGGTGCTGGTTCATGGCAGCGCCGGAGCCGGGACCGAGCGCTTCGGCCACAGCGCGGCAGGCGGCGGCCGGGCCGCCGATCAGGCAGTCTTCTTCCGAATAGATGATCGTGATTTCGACATTGGGATGGTTGGCCATGGCGGCACGGAGCTTTGGCAGCGGCGCCTTGATATGCCAGTTCGCCCAGTCAGTCGGAACGTTCGGGCCCCAGGCTGCGTGGGCCGTCTCGAACTCGCCGCCGAGGTGGCGTTCATACATGGCGGCATCGTCGATCTCGTCGAGAAGCTTGCCGGGGTCTTTCCAGAAGCCGAAGGCGAACAGGGCGTTGCTCTCGCCGAGCGACAGGCCGATGGCGACGGTGGGCGTCACTTCCAGCACATCGCGCATCAGGATGGCGTGAGCCTGGCTGACCAGCGTGCCTGCGCAAAGCTGTTCGTATTCGGACAGGTCTGCGTGGGTGAGGAGTTCCGCCATTTCGGTAGCGCGGGACATGGAGGCGAGGGCCGTGCCGAGTTCCGGGAAGGCCATGAACAGGCCGCGTGACATGCGGGCATAGACTGCTGCCGAGCCGGTAAAGACAAAGGCGAGTTCGCCTTCGGGCGAGCCTTCGCCATAGTAGACATGTTCGCCGGACGGCGCCGTGTCGCGCTCGAGCGCCTTGGCGGAGGTGTCGATCAGGTCTGCGAGGGCGGCTTCGTCTGCGGCGATCAGGGCGATACGGCACTTGCCCTTGCCGCCGGTCCTGGCGCTGCGCAGCTTCTTGGCGAGCGAGGCGCGGGTGGCGCCGGCGGCCCAGTAGAGATGCGGCGGCGGTCGAAGCGGATCGGGGCTCGGTTGTGCTGGATTGCCGGTGAGGTGAACGGAGGCACCATGCGAGAGGGCGGATGCGGGAGCGGACACCATGTGCTGCGGCTGTTCGCCAGTCAGGTTCGGGATGGCGCAGTCGGCGGTGATCGTCTGGTCGCGCGACATCAGCAGGGCCGAAGCGGCGATTTCGAAGAGGGGAGAGGCGGCGGGGGCCGTGCCATCGGCGTTGGCAAAGAGGGGGGGCGCGGCGCCATGGCTGTCCCATTCGACCGTGCCGAGCGTTGCGAGGATAGGGTCGCCAGCGGCTTCGGCATCCGAGCGGCGTTTGAGGACGAGGGCGGCTGCGCTGTCGCTGGGCGCGTCCATGCCGAGTTGCTTGAGGGCTGCCGCGGCGACCGGTTCTGTTGCGAAGTCAGCCGCCGCGACGACGGCCATGTCGAGCCGTCCGGCGCGGAGCGCATCGCAGGCAACATCGAGGGCCGCGAGGCTGGACGCGCCTTCGGACGAGATGGCATAGCCTTGGCCGCGCAGGTCTTCAGCCGAGGTGATCCGGTTGGCGGTCATGTTGGCCATGGCGCCGAGGACGGTGGCGGCCTGCAGCGGCGGGGCGATGCCATCCTGTGCTTTCGCGTGTTCTTGTGTGCCGGGTGTGAGACCAAATTCTTTCGCTACGCGCTCACGAAGCAGCCAGCGGGCGGAGTCGGCGGCGCAGCCCATGCCGACGAAGACGCCGCAGCGTTCAGCGTCCGGGCGCTGGATGCCGCTGAGGGCGGATCGTGTCAGGGAGAGGACGGCGAGTTGCTGGGCCTCGGCCTGCAGCAAGTCATTGGGCGGGGTGCGGGCATGGCGCGGATCGGCGCCGACGGTTTGGGCAGGCTTGGCCGGCCCGACGGGATGGTTCATCAGTCGGCGGAGCACGTCGCGTTCGCCCTGATCACTTCCGCCCATGAGGCTGGCGCTACAGATGACGATCTCGTCGTTTGTTTCGGCCGGCAAGGCGACCTGGACCGATCCTTTGACCGGTTGGTACTGGTCGAGGATGAGGTGGGCATTATTGCCGCCAAAACCGAAATTGCTGATTGCGGCGCGGCGGGGGCCTTTGCCGGACGTCCACGGTGCCGTTTCCGCAAGCGGCTGAAGCGCGGGGGACGTCACTGCGTCGATCAGGTCGCCGTCGAGCGGCATGGAGGGAAGCGTCTCATTTTCCATGGCCTGCGTCAGCTTCAGCAGGCTGGCGAGGCCAGCGACCGTGATCAGGTGGCCGGTATTGGCCTTGAGCGATCCGATGGGGAGATAACGCTCCGTTCCGAAGACGCTGGTCGCGGCGGCGATTTCGACACTGTCGCCGACGGCTGTGCCGGTGGCGTGGCATTCGAGGAAGTCGACGCTGTCAGGCGTGACGCCCGCCTCGGCATAGGCGCGGCGCATGGCTTCGGCCTGGCCTTCGCTGTCAGGCGCGAGGAGGCCCTTGCGACGGCCATCATTGGACAGGCCGACGGCGCGGATCACGCCGTGGACCGTATCCTTTGGCGTTACGTCACTAAGGCGTTTGAGGACGACCGCGACGGCGCCTTCTGCGGGCACGAGGCCGTCAGCCCCCTTGATGAAGGGGCAAGAGCGGCCTGTCGGGCTGAGCGCCTGAAGCGCTTCGAAGCCGATATGGAGGATCAGGTTGTCAGCGGCATTGACCGCACCGACGAGACCGATGTCGATCTGGCGCATCTGCAGTTTGCGGCAGGCGATTTCGAGAGCGTAGAGCGAGGAGGCGCAGGCGGCGTCGAGGGCGAGGACCGGACCGGTCGCGCCAATGGCTCGTGCGAGGACGTGGGCCGGGAAGCCGGAATTGAAGGCATCTGTGGCAGGGCGGGATGAGGTGCCTTGGGTCCAGACATCGGCGGCATAGGCGGACTTGGCGCGGCTTGGATAGGAGAGGTTGGCGAGGAAGACGCCACGCCGGTCAGACGGGGTGTCGCTCTTTCCAGCTTCGTCCCATGCCTGCAGCGCGGCATGGAGGGGCCATTGGCAGACGGGGTCGAGAGTCGCCGCGTCGAGGCCGGGGCGTTTGGCGCGCCCGGCATCGAAGACCGTGTCGAAGCCGGATACGAAGCCGGAGACGTAAGGCAGAGCGGCCTGCTCGGCATCGGTGAGGCCGAACGCGCCTTTTGCCGGGCGGGTGATCAGGCATTCATTGCCGGCAACGGCTTTCCAAAGGGCTTCCGGGGAGAGAGCGCCGGGCAGGACGCAGCCCTGACCGACAATGGCAATCGGCTCGAAGAAGGTCATTCGCCGCTCCACTCATCCCCGACGAGGAGTTCGACAATGGCGCGGTCTCCGTCGAGGAGCTGGTCTGCGAAGATGCGGGCACCGTCGGCCTGATCGATGAGGGCGATGCCTTGCTGGGCGAAGTGGGCCGCGAGACCCGCGTCGACCATGCCGCCATCCCATGGGCCCCAGTTGAAGGATTTGACCTGGGCTTGGGGGAGTTCGGCGGAAAGCTGGCGCGCGAGCTGGTTCAGGCTTTCATTCGCCATTGCATAATCGGCCTGCCCTGTATTGCCGAACAGGGCGGAGGCCGAGGAGAAAAGGCTGACATGGGTGAGCTGGCTGACATTGATCGCGCCGAGGAGGGCGAGCAGGCCGTCGACCTTGGGGCCGAAGACCTTGCGCACTTCGGCTTCGGTCTTCTCCATGGCCAGCTTGTCGGCGAGCACGCCTGCGCCGTGGACGAGGCCGGTGATGGCGCCGTGCTGGCTCTGGATGGCATTGATGGCGGGGGCGAGCGTGTCCGTGTCTGACAGGTCGAGCTGGACATAGTGGGCGGTAGCGCCAGCGGCGGCGAGCGCGGCGAGCGTATGCTCGATTTCCTGTCCGGCGAGGGCGGCACGCGCGGCGCGGTCGATGTCGGCGGGTTTGACCTTCTGGCCGCTGGCGACGGCGTTCTGGGCAAGGGCTGCGCGCAGGGTCTTGAGATATGCGGTGCGGGCGATGCCCTGTGGCCAGGGTGAAAGGGCGGAGCGCCCGGCGAGGAGGAAGGTGCCGCCGTTGCGTCGGGCGAGTTCTATAGCGCAGGTGGCGGTGACGCCGCGCGCGCCGCCGGTGACCAGCCAGAGGGCGGGGCCTGTGGCAGCGTGTGTGGTGGGT
>NZ_JBBKXE010000049.1:0-6506 GCF_037969335.1 Hyphomonas sp.
GTCCCTGACGCTCCTGAATACAGACACACGCCCGATGCCTGCCGGGCTCGGCTACCATCCCTATTTTCTGTGCACCAACCAAACGACGCTCCGGTTCGATGCCGGGAGCGCCGCTCCGCCCATGGTGAAGGGCCCTCTGGTGTCCCAGCCGCTCGTTGCCGCTACCAGCTTTGCGAGCCCGCGCCCGGTGTCGGAAACCGATCTCGATCACTGCTATGCGGGCTGGCAAGGGTCTGCCACGATCATCCAGCCGGAGACCGGCCTGCAGGTTTCGGTGAACTCGCTGCGGGGCGCGCAACACTGCATTGTCTATACGCCAGCCGATGAGCCCTATTTCTGCGTCGAACCGGTCTCACACCTCACCGGCGCTTTCGAAGCACCTGATCCCGCCGCTGCCGGGCTGGAACTGTTGCAGCCTGGAGAAACACTGGACATCGCCATTTCCATTGAGCCCAAGCTTTAGGCAGGCAGGGTGAGGCGGGCAGGGCGCTGGCTTTATGCGTTCCGGGGCATGAACAGGGTCAGGCGACAGCCGCCATCTAGGCTCGCATCCACCGTCAGCTCGGCAGACAATTGGCGCGAAAAGGCGGTCATCAGCTTCGACCCCAGCCCGCCGCCATTCTGGGTTTCGGATGTCGTCGATGGATCAAAGCCGCGACCATTATCGGCTATGACCAGCGTGGTTCCGTCCACGTCGACGCCGAGCGAGATGCGGATCTGGCCGCCGGCGGGCCCGAATGCGTATTTCATCGCATTCGTGACGGCTTCAACGATGAACAGGGCCATGGGGATGGCATCGTCCGCCGGGCGCTCGACATCGGCATAGGACTGGACGATCTCGACACGGGATTCTTCCATGCCGAGGGCTTCGGACAGGTGTGTGACAAGACCGCTCAGGAACGGTTTCAGGCGGACCTGTTCGAGGCGCTCGTTCTGGTAGAGTGTCTGGTGGACAATCGCGAGGGCGTCGATCCGGTGGCGCGCTGCTGCGATCGCCGCCTTGGCCTCGGGGTCGCGCAGCTGGCGGCCCTGCAGGTTGAGGAAGCTTGTCACGATCTGGAGGTTGTTTTTCACGCGGTGGTGAATTTCGCGAACGGCCTCGTCGCGGCTTGCAATGGCCAGCTTCAGGTCCTTGTCGCGTTCGCCGATATCCTTGGCCATCACGTCCATCGCGCGGGCAAGCTTGGCGATCTCGTCAGGTGCTTTGTCGAACGTCTCTCCGGCCTTGAACTGGTAGCGCCCGGCGCCATACACCCGCACCGTCCGGGTCAACCGCGACAGCCAGCGAAGGACCAGCGAGTCAATCGCGATCCAGACCGCCAGCAGGGCCACCGAGAAGGCGACCAGCGGCAGGCCGATCGACCTGACCGGGCGCAGCGTGAAATCGCTCCACAGGCCCGGAGACTTGCGCGAGATCGCGGCAAAGACATTGCCCGGACCCACGGGCTGGATCACCACGTCAAGCGACTCGCCATCTTCGCCGGTCAGGACGAACAGTTTCGCCGATTCCGCTTTTGCTACCTGCGCGACCCAGTCTGGATCGATCTTCGAAAACCGCTGGCTGCCAAAGGACTCGCCGCGGTCGTCCAGCAATGCCACTTCCACGCCCTCGGGCAGGGATTCGCCCTGCGACAACGATGCCAGCTGCTCCGTCCGCAGCTCGAGTCCGGCAGACCCTGCAAACCCGCCATCCTCGTCCTCAAGACGCATGAGGATGGCAAACAGCCATTCGCCGCTCCGCTCACTGAAATACGTGTCGCTGCGAACCGTCTTCTCACCGCGTTTCAGTCGCGCATTATTCTCGGGATCAGGCAGGGACCATCCGGCATCGGATACGGCTGAACAGGTTGCGACCCCTTCGGTATCAAAGCGGGACACATTCGCGAGCGGTACGATGCGGTCCTGGAGGATGTTGAACACTTTCTTGCAGCGCCTGCGCACCAGGTCATCCCGGTACAGGGTCAGCATCAGCGTGGCTTCGTTGATCGATTGTTCGACACCGTCCAGGGACGCGTCAGCGACCAGCAGGAGATTGGCCCGGCGGTCGTCCATGCCCTTGGTCGCGTCGAGATAGGCGGAGATGGCAGACAGCACCAGGATCGGAGTCAGGGCTGCCACGAGCGTCATGACGAGACGCTTGCGTAGGGATCCTGACTTCGCTTTCTGTGGGAGGTGGCCGGGCTCAGCTTGTCGGCGCACGGGCGATCTCGTCCGCTTGCATCATGATGTCGTCAAAGGCTTTTTCAGCCGACATGCCGGAGTCACTATTATAGCCGGTGGAATTTGATTCGAGTATCTCGATCACTGCCTTGCGGGCGCGCGAAACCCGGCTCTTGATCGTACCGACGGCACAGCCGCAGATTTCAGCCGCTTCCTCATAGGCCATCCCGCCCGCACCGACGAGGATCAGGGCCTCTTTCTGGTCGACAGGCAGCAAGGTCAGCGCATTGCGCAAGGCCAGCAGTTCGAGCGCGTCTGCCGGATTGCTGTTGGAGACGAGGGTTGCCTCGGCCACTTCCGGGTCCAGCGGCTGGCGGCGCCAGCTGCGGCGCTTTTCCGAATAGAACGCGTTGCGCAGGATCGTGAACGCCCACGCTTTCATGTTGGTACCGGCCACGAAGCTCTCGCGGGCATTCCAGGCCTTCAGCATGGCGTCCTGTGCCAGGTCGTCGGCCAGCGACGCATCGCGGCACAGGCTGCGGGCAAAGGCACGAAGGTGAGGAATGAGCGCGGTCAGTTCCTGTTTGAACGTCGCGTCGTCGAGTGTCGTGCGGTCATCGGTCATGCTCGGTGCCTCACTCATCTGACGTGGAGGGCTTCGAGGACTTCTTCTTGTCCGCCTCTTCCAGCAGTTTCAGGAACTCGTCCGGAACCTCTTCCTTGGCGACATCTTCATAAATACGGCGTAGCTGATCCCCGATTTTGGCACCGCGACGTTTCAGGTCAGCATCTGATTTCTGCTGACCTGGCTGCTTTTTTTTGTTCATTGGCTGGACTCTGGATTCGATCAAGGGATGGTACCTGCTGTTCAACTCACATAGTGCAACAGCGGGCAACAGCATTGGTTCCACCAGAAAACAATTAATTTAGCAGCGCGTGCAACCTTTTCGGGTGCAGCGAGTTGTAGATGAAGATTCAGATCAAGAGGGATATCATGGACTTGGTACAGAAATTCGCCCCACACCTGCCGCTGCTGCGCCGATATGCGCGCGCGCTGACCGGCAGCCAGGACAGCGGAGACGCCTATATCCGGGCCTCTCTCGCAGCGCTTGTGGAAGATCCGGACCAGATCAACAGCGACATCGACGCGCGCACAGCCCTCTATCGCTTTTTCCATGTCATCTGGGGCGGCACCGGCGCGCAGCTGGACGCCGGCACCGACGTATCAGGCGCTGCAGCCGATCGCCGTTTGCAGGCACTGGCGCCGATCCAGCGGCAGGCCTTTCTCCTCACCGCCCTTGAAGGCTTTTCCGTCAAGGATGCGGCCTTCATTCTCGGCGTGTCCGTGGAAGAGCATGGCGAGCTGGTGAATGCCGCCCACCGCGATATCGAGCAGGATCTCAAGACCAAGGTGCTGATCATCGAGGACGAGCCGATCATTGCGGCCGATCTCGAAAACCTCGTTGGCGATCTCGGCCACGAAGTGACCGGCAATGCCACCACGCGGTCCGAAGCTGTCGATATGGCCAAGGCCAATCCGCCCGGCCTCATCCTGTGTGATATCCAGCTGGCCGACGGATCGTCCGGTATCGACGCGGCGCATGACATTCTCGCGCTGATGGATGTGCCGATCATCTTCATCACGGCTTTCCCCGAGCGCCTGCTTACCGGCGAGCGCCCAGAGCCGACCTTCCTGATTCCGAAGCCGTTCCAGGAAAACACGGTCAAGGCCGCCATCGGACAGGCCCTGTTCTTCAATCCGGCCCGGACGCCGAACGTCTCGGTCTGACGCCCCCGCCCGGCGAAATCCGGGGCGGCGGGCCCTCCGTTCTGCGCCAACGCGAATCCGGTCGCCAATGACCGGCACAGCCGCCCGGACGGGTCAGTCGAAGCCAATCGCCATGACGCGATTGCGGCCTGCCGCCTTGGCCTGGTAAAGATATGAATCGGCCTGGCCAACCAGCTCCTGCACCGTCATGCCGGGCGAAAAGCGCGCGACGCCAAACGACGCCATGACGGCAGATGCCGCAGACTCGCGTCCCGTGACGGCCAGTTTGGCTTCCTCGAAAGAGTGCTTGATCCTGACAAGCAGGTTATACGCCGACAAGACGGTTGTCCGCGGAAAGATGATCGCGAATTCGTCGCCGCCATATCGGGCGACCATGTCCTGGCCTTTGATATTCTTTTCGACGATCGCAGCGAACTGTTTCAGCACTTCATCGCCATGCTGGTGGCCGAACGTGTCGTTGACCTCCTTGAAGTGGTCGAGATCAGCCATCGCGATGCACAGGTTCGTGCCGTCCTGTTCCGCATCCGACACGTCCTGCTGGATCCGCTGGTCGAAGGCGCGACGGTTCCAGACGTCCGTCAGGGGATCGAGCAGCGATGCTTTCTGGATCTCTGCCAGTTCCGTATTCAGGACATGTATCTGCGCCTGCGAGGCCATCAGGCTGCTGTTCAATTGCTGCGTCGCCTCGCTCATCCGCTTGTTTTCTTCAGCCAGGTTGGCAACGATGGCCGAGACGTCTTCCAGCGATGCCGAGCCCGGCAAGCGGTCCTGGACATCGCTCAGCGTCTCACGGAAACTGTCACTTTGCGTCGCGCCGTCCCGAATGACGCGCAGGACGCTTTCGATTTCCTTCTCCACCGCCCGCGTGACATTGCCCGTCGACTCTTCGGTGCCCCCCGGCGACAGCATGCCCTGCTCGAGCTGGCTGATATCGTAAGGGGTCAATCCGCCATTCTTCAGCAGGAACTCATCGACGCGTCGCGCCAGCTCCGGATCGGTGCCGGATACATAGGCATACCACAATGCGTATGTGCCCGGAAAAGGCGGCGTTCGGTAGCGTTCAATCAGACCGAATGCCTTTCCCGCGTTCTGGTAGATTTCGATCGAGTCCGGACGATCCGCCATCTGATCCTCGGCTTCCTTGGTGTCGATTAAGTCCGCCTGCATGGCGCGGTCCCCCCCGGGCTGGTTCACGTCAGACTCTATTTCATGGTCTTTTCGCTATAGTTAACGCGGCCGAAATCGCGCGCGATAAAACACGGCAATCTGAACGGCTTGCATCATCCATCCTCGCCCCGGTGGAAGGCCCGTCATCGGGGCGTTGCCAGTCATTGCAAATTGATGGCGATGGGATCATGCTCTGCACAGTCCACGCTTCGAATGGCAGGCGGGACCGGGCTCCGGTGACACACGTCCCAGTCCCAATATGCGATAACAGCAAAAGGAACACGACGATGCGCAAATTGACATCAACAGGCCTGGTACTGGTCGGCATTTTCATGCTGGCAGCATGTGGCCAGGGCACGAGCGCGGAAAAGCAGGGCGAGAAGATGGATTCCGCCATCGAGGAAGCCACCGGCCAGGAGATTGATCGCGGTGACGGCGTCATGGAAAATGCCGGCGAAGCGATCGATGACATCACGGGCCAGGAAAATGATGATCCGGTCGACGCCATCCACGACGCCGCCGAAGAGGCGACAGACCCGTCCTGATACCGGCCTGAAACGGCGCCAGCCCGCTTGCGGGCTGGCATGCCCGCCCCGGGGGCGTCTCGCCGGAGCGTCGCTGGCTGAGAGGGGACACGCGACATGTACACTGCCTGCCGGGCCGTCCTGCTCATCGCATGCCTGCTCGTCTCCGCCTGCGTATCGCCGCTGCAGCGCGACCTCGATACGATCCTGCATCCGCCGGAATTGCAGGGCGTGCGCTGGGGCCTGCTGGTCATCGACATGCAGGGCCACGAAATCGTCGCCCTCAACCCCGACCAGCGCTTCCTGCCTGCCTCCAACACCAAACTGTTCACCACCGCCGCCGTCTTCCGCTGGCAGGATGAGCTTGACGCCATGCTGCCCCGCCTCGGCACCTTCATCGCGCTGGAAGATGTCGGCGAGACCGGCGCGCCCGTGCTTGTCCTCCACGGGCGCGGCGACCCGGCCCTCAGCGACGCGCCCAATTGCGAAACACGCTGCCTCGCCACGCTGGCAGACGCCGTGGCCGGCATCGGCCTCACCGCCATCGCCCATGTCATCGGCGACGATACCTGGTTCCCGGACCAGCGCTGGGGCCCCGGCTGGAGCTGGGACGACCTGCAGACAGCCTATGGCACGGCCACCTCCGCGCTCACCGTCAATAACAATACCGTCACGCTCACCATCACGCCCGCCGCCACAGAGGGCGCCCCGGCCGAGGTCGCATGGGCGCCGGGCGACGCCGCTTACACCATCCTCAACGACACGGTCACGGCCCCCCGCCCGCAGGCGGATGCCGACAATGCGGGCGAGGCGGCGCAAGACGATCTTCGCGTTACCCATCTGCCCGGCACGGCCACGGTCCGCGT
>NZ_JBBKXE010000050.1:0-24860 GCF_037969335.1 Hyphomonas sp.
TGCGTGCGGCGCGCAGGGCATCGCGCGACCGCGCCGTCCGCCGCGCCAGGGCGCGCTTCAGGCGTCCGGCATTTTCTTCAATGTTCAGCAACAGTTCGCTGCGCGCCGACACATAGTCGATCAGCGTTGTGTCTGTTTCGTGCCCGACGGCGGAAATCAGCGGGATTTCGCTTTCAAAGGCAGCGCGAACCACGATCTCCTCATTGAACGGCCAGAGGTCTTCAATCGATCCGCCGCCGCGCGCGACAATCAGCACGTCGGGCCGGTCATTGCCGGTCATCGCGTTGAACCCCTTGATGCCCGCTGTCACCTGCGCCGCCGCCGCATCGCCCTGCACAAGTGCGGGCCACACGATCACGCGCACCGGGAAGCGGTCCTGGATACGGTGCAGGATGTCCCGGATCACAGCGCCGGTCGGGCTCGTAATCACACCGATCGTGGCTGGCAAATAGGGCAGTTTCTTCTTGTGATGCGCCTCGAACAGGCCCTCGGCGGCCAGTTTCTTCTTGCGCTCCTCCAGCAGCTGCATCAGCGCTCCGGCGCCCGCAGGCCGCATGGAGCTGGCGATTAGCTGGTAGTTCGAGCGGCCCTCATAGATCGACAGGCGACCGGTCGCGATCACTTCAAGGCCTTCTTCCGGCCGGAAGGGCAGCTTGTCGACCTGCCCCTTCCACATGATCGTATTCAAGACCGCCTTCTCGTCCTTGATGTCGGCATACATGTGGCCGGACCGGGCTATGGTCACACGGCCCAGTTCACCGCGCACCACGACATGGTCGAAATTCGATTCAATCGTCCGTTTCAGGCTCGCAGCGAGCTCCGAGACGGAAACGGCATGGTCATTGGAGACTGGCGAGTCGGACATCCAGCCTTTATAGCGACTGGAAAGCAGCAGGCGAGGGGCCAAATCCCATGAACATCCTCCTCATTGGTTCCGGCGGGCGCGAACATGCCCTCGCCTGGAAGATCGACCAGTCGCCCTTGGTGGACCTGGTCCAGTCCACGCCCGGCAATCCCGGCATGAACGTCATCGGCCCGTGTTTCGATGTCGCCGTTGATGATATCGACAATCTCATCAAGCTGACGCTGCAGGTCGAGCCCGATCTCGTGGTCATTGGCCCGGAAGCACCGCTTGCGCTCGGGCTCGCCGATATCCTACGCGCACGCGGCTTCGACGTGTTCGGCCCGAGCCGCCTCGCCGCCCAGCTGGAATCCTCCAAAGCCTTCTCCAAGGGCCGGATGAAAGCCTATGGCATTCCGACCGCCGCTTATGGCGAGTTCACGACGCCCAGCCTCGCCAAGGCGTTCCTGCGCACGATGGAAGCGCCCTATGTGCTGAAAGCCGACGGACTGGCGGCGGGCAAGGGTGTGGTCATCGCCGACAGCCTTGAACAGGCCGACGCGGAAGTTGACGATATGCTGTCCGGCAAGTTCGGCGAGGCGTCAGCGACCCTGATCATCGAGGAATTCATGCAGGGCGAGGAAGCCAGCATCTTCGTCATCACCGATGGCCAGGGCGCGGTCTACCTGCCTGCCGCCCAGGATCACAAGCGTGTCGGTGACGGCGATACCGGCCCCAATACCGGCGGCATGGGCGCCTATGCCCCGGCACCGGTCGTGACGCAGGCCGTGATGGACCGCATCAAGGCCGAGATCGTGGAGCCGATGCTGGCAGGCATGGCGGCCGACGGCATGCCCTATCAGGGCGTCCTCTATGTTGGCGTCATGGTCACGAACGAGGGGCCAAAGGTCGTCGAGTTCAATGCCCGCTTCGGAGACCCGGAATGCCAGGTCCTGATGAAGGGGCTCGCAGGCGATATTGTCCCCGCCATTCTCGCCTCGGCGACCGGCGGCTTGTTGGGAAATGAGGACGCGTTCGAATCCCTGCTGGAACTTGAGCGGTTTGATCCGACCGCCACAGTCGTGCTCGCCAATTCGGGCTATCCGGGCAGTTACGTCCAGGGCTCCGTGATCAATGGCATGGTCGAAGCGAACAATTTGCCCGGTGTGACAGTATTCCAGGCCGGCACGGATCGCGATTCAGAGGGTGCGCTTGTCGCCATGGGCGGGCGCGTGCTCAACGTCACGGCCTCAGGATCAACCCTCGAAGAGGCCATCTCCCGCGCCTATGCGGGTGTGGACCGTATCGACTGGCCGGAAGGCTTCTGCCGCCGCGACATCGGCTGGCGGGCGTTGAAGCCGGACTAGCGGCTCACAAACATGAGCGTGCCCTTGGGCACTTCCGCGAGGAAGCGTTTCAGGTCGGCCTTCGAAAAGACGATACAGCCATTGGAGCGGCCCAACTTGCCAAAGCGGGACAGGAAGTCCGGCTCGGCATAATCGGCAGCGTGGATCACGATAGCCCGGTCGCGCGACGACTTGTCCGTCTCGTCGAGCCCGTCGAGGCGCAGGCTCAGGCCGTGCTTGCCTCTATATTCTTCCGCAATGACCAGCGCCCCTTCCGGGCTCGCGTTTGATCCAGGCTCGTCGGAAAACCGGTCGAGAAAGCCGTCATGATCCGTGTCGGAGCCACGTCCGTGCGCCGCGCGAAATCCCGTCACATCGCCGGTCTCAAGATTCACGACAAACAGGCGTTTTTCTTTTGAGTGACGGGAATAATCGACGATTACGAGGCGACCGGTATCCTTGGTCTGTTTTGCATGAATTTTCTGCGCTTCAAGCGCCCGGTTGAGCAGGTCTGCCCGTACAGCGCCCGACGCATTGATGTTCTTGGCATGCGCTGGCGCAGCGGCAAGCAGGAACAGGGTGCAAATCGCGATCAATCTTGTCATCCCGTCAAATCTGCCTCGAAATTGTGGCGACGTTACGGCAGGTCTTGGCACCGGGCAGCGGCCCGCTATGGTATCGTAGAGGAAATAACAGAAACGAGAGCGACCCCATGGCAGAGACAGAAACTGCACAGGACCTGTTCACAGGCACCAAATCCGTAGTGGACTCCCACAAGTTCGATGAGGCGAATCTGGCCGCCTGGATGGAAGCCAATGTCGAAGGCTATGAAGGCCCGCTGGAAGTCCGCCAGTTCAAGGGTGGCCAGTCCAATCCGACGTACCAGCTGGTCACGCCGAAGAAGAAATACGTCATGCGCCGCAAGCCGCCCGGCAATCTCCTGCCCAGCGCGCATGCTGTCGATCGCGAATTCCGCGTCATCAACGCGCTCTACCCCCTCGGTTACCCGGTCGCACGCCCTTATGGCCTGTGCATGGACGAAAGTGTCGTCGGCACGATTTTCTATGTCATGGACATGGTCGAAGGCCGTATTCTTTGGGACGGCACCCTGCCTGACTATGAGCCGGTCATGCGCCACAAGATCTATGAAGCAAAGATCAAGACCCTTGCCGACCTGCACAATGTCGACTGGAAGAAGGCTGGCCTCGAAGGCTTCGGCAAGGAAGGCGATTATGTTGCCCGCCAGGTTCACCGCTGGACCAAGCAGTACAAGGCATCGGAAACGATGCACATTCCTGAGATGGAACAGCTGATCGAATGGCTGCCCAAGAACATCCCGCCGGGTGACAAGACGACCATCGTCCACGGCGATTACCGCCTCGACAACATGGTGCTCCATCCGACCGAACCGAAAGTGATCGCTGTTCTCGACTGGGAACTCTCGACGCTCGGCGATCCGCTGGCCGATTTCTCCTATCACCTGATGAACTGGGTCATGCCACAGGGTGATGCGAGCCGGGGATCCCTGTCCGCGATTCCGGACCTCAAGGCATGGGGCATTCCGACCATGGAGGAATATGTCGCGATGTATTGCGCGCATACAGGCCGCGATGGTCTGCCGGAGCTCGACTATTACTTTGCCTACAACGCCTTCCGCCTCGCCGGCATCCTTCAGGGTATTGTCGGACGCGTGCGCGACGGCACAGCCAACAGCGCCAATGCGGAATCGAACGCCGATCGGGTCGTCCCGCTGGCGCAGTTTGCGGCTCAGTACGCTCGCAAGGCGGGCATGCCGGGATAGGTCCCATTCGTACAAAAAGATGATGGGGGCATAGACATTGGGAATCATGCGGCGCTTGGGCATCGGCATTGCAGCGCTCGGCGTGGCCGGAGCAATAGGCTGGGGCCTGATCGGGCCGGACTGGCGCGCCTTCGTCGGCCATCAGCCCTATGGCCGGGATATCCTGTTCTGGAGCCTGGATCAGCGCGACGCAGGCTTCCGCATGCTGGATCGCGTGCCGTTCATCATCAAGTCGCGCCCGGTTGCGGCGGGTGATGACGTACATCCGCTGCCGGAAGGTGCTCCGCTGGTCCTCGACATGGACATGGATGCGTATCTGGCTGCGAACCGGACGGCAGGGCTGGTCGTGGTGCAGGATGGCGAGGTGCGGCTTGAGCGCTACGGGCTGCGCTTTCAGCCAGACGGCCGGTGGACCAGTTTCTCTGTTGCCAAGTCGCTGACCTCGACTCTGGTTGGCGCCGCCGTCGCGGATGGTGCGATCAAGAGTATTGATGATCCGGTGGCGGATTATATCGAGGAGCTGCGCGGGTCGGCCTATGATGGCGTCACGGTTGCGCAATTGTTGACCATGCCATCCGGCATCGCGTGTCACGAGGATTATGATGATCCGGAATCCGACGTTGCGCGTTTCGATACACAGGTGGTCGAACCCGGGAAAAGCGCGGTCGCGACCTATATGGCGACGCTGGCGCACGCGCATCCGCCGGGTGAGGTCTGGCACTATTCCACGGGCGAGACCAATCTGATTGGTGTGCTCGTCAGCCGTGCGACCGGCAAGCAATTGGCCGATTACCTGTCGGAGAAAATCTGGCGGCCCTATGGCATGCAGCAGGACGCATCCTGGCTGCTCGGTACGGATGACCATGAGATCAGCGGGTGCTGCATTCAGGCGTCGGTGCGCGATTTTGCCCGCTTTGGTCAGTTCATCCTCGATGGCGGCATGGCAGGCGGCGAGCCGGTTCTGCCGACGGGTTGGCTGGACGACGCGACGCGCAAGCAGGTCGAATACGGCACACCCGGCGAGGGCTATGGCTACCAATGGTGGACATGGGATGACGGTTCATTCCAGGGCGACGGCATATTCGGGCAGGGCATCTTTATCGACCCGGCGCGCAAGCTGGTGATCGCGTCAAACAGCAGCTGGACGTCGGCGCTGGGCGACAAGGATGGCGAGTTCGATGCGCGGCGGGAATTCTACAAGACAGTCCAGCGCGCCATCGATGCCGAGACAACTGATGCGGGCGGCGCACAGGACTAGCGGCGCGAGGCTTGGAAGGTGACGCATGCCGGGGAAGATGACACTATTCACCGAAAGGAAGATGACATGAGCGAAATACTGACAGGCCCGCTTCGCGCTCCCGCACAGATGCTGCAGGAACAATCCTATGGCGGTCACAAGTCGCTGCATGACGACGCCGAGCCGAGCGCCTTGGCATCAAGGCGGGCCCGATTGAAGGCCCGACACATTTCCAGCAATTCGTGCCAATGCTCTACGACATATGGGGCAAGGACTGGTTCGAGCGCGGCTGCCTGTCGGTGCACTTCCTGAACATGGTGTTCGAAGGCGAGAAGGTCCGCGCCTTTGTCGAACGCCCGGCACCCGGCGCAACCCGCGCCAAATGCTGGGCCGAGAAGGAAGACGGCACGCCTGTGCTGGAAGCCAGCGCCACGCTCGGCCCGGACCATGGCGAGACGCTGCTCGAAGCGCGCATGGCCAAGCTCCGCCCCGCCGATGATCTCGTTATCCTCGCAGACATGAAAGTCGGTTTGAAGACCGACAAGGACGAGCACGTCCGCATGGGCGCCGACCAGAACATGGGCAATCTTTACCCGTTCAGCCTGGCGCAGAAGCTGGCTGTCATCACAGAACCGAGCGACTGGTACAGCGACGCCAAGGCATCGCCCTGGGGCCGCCCGGTCATGCCGCTCGAAATGGTCAGCGTGCTCGCCAACTATACCGGCGGCATGGCCAACTGGCCGGTCAAACATCCCTCCATCGGCCTCTTCGCCGATCTCGAAATGCGCATGATCGACGGTCCGCTCTTTGTCGACGAAGACTATATCCTGCGCCGTGAGGTCGTTGCGCTCTCAGCCAGCCGCCGCGCCGAGAATTACTGGATCCGCACGCGCATCTTCGATTCCACAGGCACGAGACAGGTCGCGGAAACACTACTCAATCACGGTGTTCTCAAGGCCAGCTACCCGCACTATCCGGCTGACAAGCTGCCGGCCTGATCCCATCACACTCGCCAAGGACAGCACCTCATGAAAGGTCTCCTCTATCGCGGTGCGCGCGACATCGTCTTTGACGACGCGCCGGTGCCAGAGCCGGAAGACATCCGCAGCGCCATCGTGAAAATCACGGCCTGCGGTATCTGCGGGTCTGACCTCCACATCTATCAGGGCCACGGGTTTTCCGAGACCAACGGCTATTGCGTCGGCCATGAAGCCGTCGGCGAAGTCATCGAGATCGGCAGCGCTGTGTCGCGATTCAAGTCAGGCGACCGGGTGATGATCTCGGCCGCTGTCGGCTGCGGATCCTGCCCGTCCTGCATGGCGGGTAATGTCACGCAGTGCGAAACAGCGGGCGCGCGATGCTACGGGCTCGGCCCCAAACTGCAGGGTGTGCAGGCAGAATATACGATGGTCCCGGTCGCGGATTTCGGCCTCGCCAAAATTCCGGACGGCGTCACCGAAGACCAGGCGGTCCTTCTGACAGACAATCTCCCCACGGCCTGGTTCGGCCTGAAGAATGCCGACATCAAGCCCGGCAGCACGGTGGCGGTCGTCGGGTGCGGCCCGATCGGCCTCATGGCCGTTGAGGGCGCGTTCCTGATGGGCGCCGCCCGCGTCTTCGCGGTCGACCTCGTGCCCGAACGCCGCCAACTCGCCGAAGAGATCGGCGCCACCGCGTTCGACGCAGCTGAGGCGCGTGACCAGATTGCCGAACTCACGTCAGGCCATATGTGCGACAGCGTCGTCGAATGCGTTGGCGCCGACGCCGCCATTCACCTGTCGATGAAACTCGCACGCAATGCGGGCACCGTGTCCTGCATCGGCGTCAACCAGACCATGGACTTTAAGTTCCCGATGGCGCTGGCCTTCATCAAGGGCCTCACCTTCCGGACAGGCACCTGCTCGGTCCCGGCCCAATGGCCCGAACTGGTCCCGCTCGTCCAGGCCGGCAAGCTGCGCCCCGAGCGAACCGTCACCCACCACATGCCCCTGTCCGAAGGGGCCGAAGCCTACCGCATGTTCGACGCCCGCGAGAACGGCGCCATGAAAATGATCCTGAAACCCTGAGAAAGGCCTTACCCATGAAAAACGCGCTTCTGAAATCCTTAGCCGTCTCCACCGCCTGCATCGTCGCGGCGGGTGTCGCCAGTGCGCAGGACGCGACGATCCACGCGGGTCACGTCCTCGCCGTGCCGGGTGAAGGCTATCTCACGCAGCAGACGATCAACGTGAAAGACGGACGCATCGTGTCCATCCAGCCGGGCTACAAGTCCGGCAAGAAGGGCGTGCCGGTCATCGACCTCAAGTCCGCCTATGTCGTGCCCGGTCTGATCGACAGCCACGTCCACATCACCAGCGAGAACGGCCCCGAAGGCCGCCTCAAGGAGTTTACCGATTCCTCCGTTGATACCGCCTTCGACGGCGCGGCCTTCGCCCTCAAGACGCTCGAGGCCGGTTTCACCACGGTGCAGGATGTCGGCGGCTCCAATGACTCGGTCTTCGGCCTGCGCGATGCCATCGCCCGCGGCGCCGTGCCGGGGCCGCGCATGCGTGCGGCCGGGCAGGCGATCTCCATCACCGGCGGTCATGGCGATGTGAACGGCTATTCCTCGCCGGTCATGAAACTCTTCACCGGTACCAATATCTGCAATGGCGCCGATGATTGCCGCCGGGCCGTGCGCCAGCAGGTCAAGGAAGGGGCCGACGTCATCAAGATCACGGCCACCGGCGGCGTCCTGTCCAACACATCCGCCGGTCTCGAACAGCAATTCACCAATGACGAGCTCAGTTCCATCGTCGAGTCCGCCCATGCAATGGGGCGCCAGGTCACAGGTCACGCCCATGGCAAGGCCGGAATTGATGCCGCCCTGCGCGCCGGCATCGATTCCATCGAGCACGGCACCTATCTCGATGACGCGACGATCGCGCTGTTCAGGGACCACGACGCCACGCTCGTCCCGACCGTCCTCGCTGGCGTCACCGTCACCGGCTGGACCAACGAGCCCTGGCTGCCGGAAGCCTCGCGCAAGAAAGCGGCCATTGTCGGCCCGCTCATGCTCGACATGCTTCGCCGGGCGCATGAAGGCGGCGTGAATGTCGCCTTCGGCACCGATACCGGCGTCTCGCGCCATGGCGACAACGCGAAAGAGTTCGCCCTCATGGTCGAGGCCGGCTTCACGCCGGAAGAAGCCATCCGCGCCGCCACGGTGATCGCCTCGAAACATCTCGAAATGGACGCCGACATCGGCACGCTGGAGGCAGGCAAATATGCCGATCTCGTCGCGATGACAGCCGATCCGCTGAAAACGGTCACCGAGCTGGAATCGGTGGATTTCGTGATGAAGGGCGGGCGCGTCTACAAAAGCCTGAACTAGGCCAGGGACACGATTCTGGCCCGGAACGTGCATCGCCCTCGCCTAATCCGCGAAGCATTTTGACATTGCGCGGCAAAGGATTGAAAATTGGGCATGCAAAATTTCCACGCCTCGCTATGTCGCGTCCTTGCTGCAACGACCCTGATCGGCCTTGCAGCTTGCGGCGGCGACGAGACGGCTGACATCGCCGCCACCGTCGACGCCTCGACCAGCAATGGCAGCGAATGCATCACCATTGCCGAAGGCATGTATATCTTCGAAAACGGCAAGTTCACCGCCGCCGCAGCGCCCCAGCCGCAGATCGTCGAGCGCGTGACGCGGTCGTCAACCGGGTGGGTCGGCGGCATCGAGACCGCTTTCACAGCCGCAGGTTACCCATGGATGGGGCTCGTCGCACGTGAGAACGTCGCAACGCTGACAGGCCTGGCGCCGGATGCCGAGGCCAAGCGGCGTGCCCTCGAAATCGGAACCGCCGCCCTGCAGGACGATCCCGTCGGGTCCACCGAGATCACTTTGGTCGTCGATGGCATTGGCGTCGAAAGCGGTGAACGTGGTCCCGGCGAAAGCGTCGCAGCTCTCGCCCAGGGCGTCATTTCGCAGGATACCTGCCAGCAGGCGCTGAACCAGGCCATGGACGGCCAGAAGATTCAGTTTCCGACCAATCGCGGCGACATTTCACCGGTGAGCACGGGCCTTCTGGATACCGTCGCCGGGATTGCCATGCTCTGCGACGAATATGCCGTCGAGATAGGCTCCCACACCGATTCCCGCGGATCGAACGAATATAATCAGGTCCTGTCGCAAAAGCGCGCCGACGCGGTTCGCCGCTACCTGCTGGACAAGGGCGTATCGATCGACCAGCTGACGGCTGTCGGTTACGGCGAGAGCGTGCCGCTGGACACGGCGGAAACCTATGAGGCCTGGGGCCGCAACGCCCGCACCGAATTCAGGCTTTCCCGTCGCCCCTGAGGCGCGTCAGAAACTGAGTACAAGGCCTGTCGCCGGGCTGACCTTGCCTTCGATCGTATCGTGCCACGCCGTGTCGATGGCATCCATGCCGGACGCTTCCTGCGGAGTCACGAAAGCCGATGACGCGCGGTAGAAGGATGTGAGCGATGCGCCGAGCTTTTTGTTCAGGACGTCTGCCCCCAGCGCCTTGGCGCGCTCCGCTGCATAGGTCGGAACGAAGAAGAATTCCGGCTGCGGGTCAGGCAGGCTGATCGGCGCGCGGTTGCCTTCCCAGTCTGTCACACCGATGACAAGGCTGCGCACCAGGCGGTCTTTCAGGGCATTGTGCACATCCGCTGTCAGCGATGGACGACCCAGGAAATCGACAAAGGCGGTCAAGCCGCGTGCGTGCATGGTGTCGACCTGGTCATAGGTCTGCGTGCGCGCGTACAGCCCCGTGCCTTCGACATAGGCAACATTTCCCGGTGACGTCAGCGCAACCGCCTCGACAACGCCGCGTTCCTTCAGGCAATGCGCCAGCGCCATGGCCGTCTTCGACGATGCGCTTGAAATCACGACCGTCTCGGGCACCGGATCGCCGGTTTCCATCAGGCAGTCGTCAATCATCCAGCCGGTCGTGAACAGGGGCCGGAACAGCATCTGCTGTGCCTCGAAGGCCGGGTCATAAGTCGGATCGGCGGCAGTCTGGATATAGGTATTGTAGATTGGGGCGAGGCCCTGCCGGTGAGCGGCGCCATCCATGAAGCTTTCCTTGCCGACGCGAGCAGGCTGCACATCGAACGTGTCCGAGATCGGCAGGTAGCCATAGACGCGGTTGCCGGTTTCAACGCCCGCTGCCTTGGACTCGATAACTGTCGCAAAGCCCCAGACAGGCACGCGCCCGTATTCAGGCGAACTGGCCGGGAAGAATTTCCAATATTCCATCGCCTCGCCGAACGTCGCATAGGTCACGTTGTTCGCTGTCAGCGCGAAGGCATCGACGCGCAGCCGCGCCATGCCCTTGGCCAGGTCGGTGACAGGGGCATCGGCCCAGTGGCAGTCACGAAGGTCATCGCGCTTGATCAGGTAGTCCATGGTCTGCGTCCCCTTAGTCTTTGCGCATGAAGGCGCCGATTCGCGCCTGCATGTCAGGCCCGACCCCCTCATTCTTGAGGATTTCCCATTGTAGGCCGGAATCCATGCCGCGCGCATCTGTTGCTTCCAGCAACCGCTTGTTGGCAGCGTGCGAGAAGGGCGAGTTTGCAAGGATCTGGCGCGCCATGGCCTCAATCGAATCATCGAACTCCGCCGCCGGCACAACCTGCTCGGTCAGCCCGATCCGAAGGGCCTCGGCCGCATTGATCATTTCTGCTGTGAACATCAGCCGCTTGGCGGTTGCGATGCCGACGCGCCGGGGCAGGCGCTGGCTCATGCCCCAGATCGGGGTCAGCGCCCATTTCGCGTGCGTGTCGCCAAACTTGGCATTGTCCGCAGCGATGATGAAATCCGCTGCCAGCGCCACTTCCAGTGCGCCCGTATAGCAATGGCCGTGCACCGCCGCGATGACCGGCTGGGGCAGTGTCTCCAGCATACGCAGCGTCTCGGAATGCCAGCCGGGGGAGGGCACTTTCTCGCCTTCGGCGATGTCGCCAAGGTCATGGCCGGCTGAAAAGCACCGGCCGGCCCCGCGCAGGACGACACAGCCGATCGACTCGTCCTTTTTCAGGTCGATGACATGCGCGCGCAATTCACGAAACATGCCCACCGTCAGCGAATTCAGCTTGTCCGGACGGTTCAGCGTCAGAAGCGCCAGCCCGTCTCTGTCTTCCCGTGTAACAAGCGCGCTCATGCCGGTTTGCCCATGTCGACCATCAGTTTCGAAATCGCGTGGACGAAATTGTTCGGGGCAATTTCCTGCTCCCCTGTCCAGGCAATGTCCGGGAAGCGACCGAGAATTCGGCGATAGGCAGCTTCCAGTTGCATGTTGGCCACGCGCTGGCCAAGGCAGACGTGTGGCCCGTGCCCGAACGCCAGATGTTCCTTCGCATTGGCGCGGGTAATGTCATACGTGTCCGGATTGTCGAACTTCGCCGGGTCACGATTGGCGGCAGCATAATACATGACCAGTTTCTCGCCTTCGCCAATGCCCTGGCCGCCGAGTTCGGTCTCCTTCGTCGCCGTGCGGCGCATATAGGTCACCGGGCTCACCATGCGGATCGACTCGTGCACGAAGTTAGGGAACAGGCTGTCATCTGACTGCAGCTTTTTCTTCTGGTCCGGGTTCTCGGTCAGCAGCTTCATCGTGCCGGTCAGCGAGTTCCGGGTCGTGTCGTTCCCCGCGAACACGATCAACAGCCACGAGCCATCCAGGAATTCCGGCGACAGCGGCTTGCCGTCAATCTCGACATTGGCGATGGCGCTCAACAAGTCGGGCTGCGGGTTCTTCCGGCGTTCGGCCAACAGGTGCCGGCCATATTCGAACATCGCCTGGATCTCGTTCAGGAAGGCAGTCATCTGTTCCATGCTGACATTGCCGAGGCCCTCTTGCTGGGCCTGGTATTGCGATGTTTCCAGGAAGTGCATCCAGTGAACCAGCTTCGACCGGTCAGCCGCTGGCACGCCGAGGATTTCGCACAATGTGAACAGGGGCAGCTCGGCTGAGAACAGTTCAACCATGTCGACGACCTGGCCCTGCTTCACCATACTGTCGAGCAGTACGTCGACATAGGCAGAGACGCGCTTGCGCAGCTCGGCCACGAAGTCAGCGCGAAAGTACGCCATGTGCTCCATCCGCAAGGGCGTGTGGTAGGGCCGGTCGAGATTGATGAGCGAGTTCAGGGAGGATGAGTGCAGCAATGGATGGCGCGGCGTGCCTTCCATGCCGTAATTCATCAGTATTCCACCTTTTTGGGAGGAATAGGTTTCGGGATCCAGTTCGATCTTCTTGACCAGTTCGTAGGATGTGACAGCCCAAAATCCGGCGCCATATTCTTCAGGATGCCACATCACCGGCGCTTTCTCGCGCATCGTCGCAAACGCCTCGAACGTGTAGCCGCCATTGTCTGAAAAGACCGTCGGGGAGGTCAGGTCGACGGGCGGTTTGAGATCGGACACCGGCGTGTGGCGGGGCGCTGCAGGTGCATGTTCGACCTGGTAAGTCTCGGTGACGTTCTGAAAGCCCATGGTGATCTCCTAGAATTTGTAGCGTACGGGAATGGACTTCGGTCCTCCCACGAAATTGGCCTTGATGAAGGTCGGGTCGCCTGCCAGTTCGATCGACTTGATGCGGCTGAACAGCTCTTCATAGATGATCTGCATTTCCAGACGGGCGAGATGCATGCCCAGGCACATGTGCCCGCCATGGCCGAACGAGATCAGCTTGTTCGGGTTGCGGTCGACCTTGAACTGGAACGGATCCTCGAAAACCTCCTCGTCGCGGTTGCCGGACGGATAGCAAAGCAGCAGGCTCTCGCCTTCTTTCACTGTCTTGCCGCGCATCTCGTAGTCGGCGTGCGCCGTACGCATGAAATGCTTCACCGGTGTCGTCCAGCGGATCGCTTCGTCGACAGCGGTGCGGGCCATGCCTTTCGGGTCATCCATCATCTTTTTCAGCTGCGCCCTGTCTTGCAGCATGGCCAGCACGCCGCCGCCCGTCGAGGCGCTGGTCGTGTCATGCCCGGCTGCCGCGGTAATGATGTAATAGCTCATCGCTTCCAGCTGGCCGATCGGCTCGCCGTCCACCATGCCGTTGGCGATCACGGTCGACACGTCATCGCGCGGATTGGCGCGACGATCTGCAGTGATTGCCGTGAAGTACATGAAGAACTCGGCCAGTGTCGCCTGGATCGAGGCGAGCCCGGATGTCACATCGCCGTCTTCCAGCGAGCGCTTGTTACGATTGAGATCTTCGTCCTGCGCGCCGAAAATCTCCTGCGTCAGTTTCAGCATCATCGGTTCATCGGATTCCGGTACGCCCAGGATCTGCATGATGACCCGCAGCGGATAGTGCAGGGCGATATCGTTCTGGAAGTCGCATTCGCCGCCCAGGTCTTCCATCCGGTCGACAAATTGCTTGGCAATCGCCCGCACGCCATCCTCACGCTTCTTCACGTTCTGCGGCATGAACCATTCCTGCGTCAGGTGGCGCAGCTTGAAGTGCATCGGGTCGTCCAGCTGGACCAGTGTCTTCAACAGGTGTGGCTGGCCGAACTGGGCATAAATGCCTTCTTCGGCCTGCTTGTAGGACAGCATTTCCCGCTCGCCATTCGTGAACAGCTTGTTCTGGCGGCTCACTTCCATGATGTCGGCATGCTTGGTCACCGCCCAGAATGGACGAAAGGATTCGGGCTCACACCAGGCCAGCGGGTCGTCCGCCCGCAATTTGGCAAAGGCCGCGTCCAGCACGGGCTGGTTCGCATAAACGGCCGGATCGACGATCTGGTTACACGTCGCGGCCGCCGCCGCACTCATTGTCCGGCCCGGATCCATCTTGGTCTCGGGCGGGGTGGCAAGCGCGGTATCGGCCATGGTGGTCTCCGGTTTTATTTTTTGGGTCTGCGTTTCCTGTCGCCAAGCCTAGCTGAACCGGACCGCGTGCCAAGGCGTGACTTGGCGGCAGGTGCAGGACGTTTCGGCGCGTCCGGCTGGGGCCGGTTGGCTTCCGCGATCATCGTACCGACCGCCTCCAGCATCAGTTCGGGCGGCACCTCTTCCACCGCACCGGGGCGCAGGTCGCCCAGTTCGAAGGGGCCGTAATTGATACGGATCAGGCGGTTCACCATCAGGTTCACGGCCTCGAGCGCCCGGCGTACTTCGCGCTTCTTGCCTTCGGTCAGCGTCACCGTCAGCCAGGAATTGGCACCGTTCTCGCGGTCGAACACGGCCGTGATCGGGGCATAGTCGACGCCGTCCACTGTCATGCCCGCAGCCAGGTCGGCAATCTTGTAGTCGGTCACTGTGCCTTGCGCGCGCACGCGATAGGTTCGCTCCAGCGCGTTCTTCGGCAGTTCCAGGGCCCGGGCCAGCTCACCGTCATTGGTCAGCAGCAGCAGGCCTTCTGTGGTCAGGTCGAGGCGTCCGACCGTCACGACGCGGGGCAGGGACTTCGGGAACTCGTCAAAGATCGTCCTGCGGCCTTCAGGGTCATGATTCGTGCTGATCAGGCCCGACGGCTTGTGATAGCGCCACAGGCGCGTTGGCTCCGGGGCGCTGACAATGTTGCGGCCCACCTTGATGGTCTCGCGACCGGTCACCTTGAACGCTGGCGATGTCAGCTTCACGCCGTTCACGACGACGTCGCCCGCCTCGATCATCCGCTCGACTTCGCGCCGTGACGCAATACCGGCACGGGCCAGGTATTTCGCGATACGCTCGCCTTCGCTCCAATCGGGCTCGGCCAGTGTCTTCGGGCTCTGTCCGGTCGGTTTCCGGGTTTTGTCCGTGCTTTTTTTCGGGGTGTTCTGGGGGCGCGAACCGGGCTTTGCCTGGCGCGAGCGGCCCGTCTCTCGACGCTCCGTCATGTGTCTGTCTTTCCGTTTGGTCCTACAAAAAGTGCAGGATAGGGGCTGCAATAGCAAGTCCGACAAGGAATTCCATCATTATCCACACAGGGATCATCCCGTTTGACCGGTTCTCCTCGCGATCCAGCACCAGCGACACGGTCCGCCCGAACGCTGCGCCCACCCAGCCCGCTGCCAAAGGCAATACGACCAGTACGCTCAACAGGTTCACGTCACTCCGTGACACGGTCAGCAGCAAGGCCGCCGTCATCAGGTGCGAAAACATGAACAGGCCGCCGAATGTCGCCCGGAATTCCGAATACCCGCCCGGCTTCTCCGGATCCGGCTCCGCCACCAGCCGCACGATCCCCGAAGCCCAGGCCGGAGAAAGCAGTGCCGCCGTCCCCAGCACCGCACCGAATCCCAGCGCTAGAAGTGAAATAATTTCGCCATAGTGCATTCAACCATCCTCCCTCTTATTTCCAACCTAGTGCATTTGTGTTGAAAGCGTAGGGGTAACATCCATATGGCTGATTCACGCTGTCGCTCTGTAACCGAGCGATATTGAAGCGCGCTCAACACTTTCGCGAACCTGTCCGGTTCAAGGCAGGCGCTGACCGACATCGCGCCGGGAACTGGATGCACGTTCGATCGTGGTCGACGTGTCGTTGAAGGGAAAGAAATGGAATTGGTGATCTTTCTCTCGAGCGTGGTTGTGTTCGCCACGTTTGCGCTCATGCCGCTCGCCCGGAGATCGGGAGCGCCCATCCTTTTGATCGTGCTCGTTGTCGGCATGCTCCTCGGCGTCGACGGCCCGGGCGGCATAAGATTTTACAGCTTCCAGACCGGCTTTGACCTTGGCAGCTTCGCGCTTGCCATCATCCTGTTCGCGGGTGGCCTCGAGACAGAGCGAGGCATGTTCCATAACGCGCGCAACTCCTCCGTCATGATGGCGACACTCGGCGTCCTCGTGACGGCGCTGATTGTCGGCCTGTTCGCAAGCTTTGTCCTCGGCATGCCCCCGGTTGTCGGCCTGCTGCTCGGCGCGACGGTGGCGTCGACCGATGCGGCTGCAACCTTCCTGCTCATCCAGCAAAGCAAGGCGGGCATCAGTGAGCGCGTGAAGAATACGCTCGTGCTGGAATCCGGCCTCAACGATCCGATGGCCATTTTCCTCGTTGTGTCGCTCACCGCCGTGGTCAATGGCGGGCCACCGGAATCCCTGCAGGAAGTCGGCGGGTTCCTGATATTCCTCGTCAGCCAGATCGGCATCGGCCTGATCGGCGGCATTTTCGGCGGCCGGGTCCTGACCCTCATCATCGACCGCATGGCGCTCCCCAATGGCACCTATCCCGCCATGGCGCTGTCCGGGGCGCTGGCCATCTATGCCGCCGTCGCGCTGCTGGGTGGCAGCGGATTCCTGGCCGTCTACATTGTCGGCATCGTGATCCGGAACCGCCTGATACGGCCCCTCGACAATATCCTGAACTTCAACGAGGCGCTGCAATGGATCAGCCAGATGGCGCTGTTCCTGATGCTCGGCCTGCTGGTGGCGCCCAGCCAGCTGCTTGAGGACATCTGGCCGGCGCTTGCCATTGCTGCGGTGCTCATGTTCGTGGCGCGGCCGCTCGCGGTCATGGTCAGCATCGGCTGGATGGGCTTCTCGGTGCGCGAGAACGTGTTCCTCAGCTGGGTCGGCCTGCGCGGCGCGGTTCCGGTCCTGCTGGCCATCTATCCCGTCATCACGCCGGGACCGGTGACCATCGAATTTTTCAACGGCGTCTTCGTCATCGTCGTGGTGTCGCTCATCGCTCAGGGCTGGACGATCGCGCCGCTTGCCAATTTCCTCAAGCTCAAGGACCAGGCCGTGCAGGCCGAAGACCTCGAGGCAGACGTCGAGACCTAGCCGGCCAGTTCGGTCAGCAGTGTGTGCCAGTGCTCAAGCGCGCTAGGGATCGAGTCCGCGGGCACGCGCTCGTTCAGGCCATGCGCATAATCGTCGGACGGCTTCATGAAGAGCCCCGACACGCCATAACTCGGAATGCCTTCGGCGCGGAAGAACAGGCTGTCCGTCGCACCGGCGGACATTTGCGGGATGATCACAAGCCCGGGCGCCTGCTCGTCGACGGCCTTGCGGACGGCGGCTATCAGGATCGGGTCGAGCGGTGAGGAGTCGCTTGAATGGCCGGCGATGGGCTGGCTCACGGTCGCCCCCGTACCGGCGATATCCTGCAGCTTCTGCAGGATCGATTCCGGCGAGACACCGGGAAAGATACGGCAATTGACGTTGGCCGAAACATGCTGAGGCAGGGCATTTTGCGCATGGCCACCATTGATCATCGTGGCGACGCAGGTCGTACGGATCTGGCCGATATATTCAGGCTCCTTGGACAGGCGGGCAGCGGCCGCAGAATCGGCGGGATTCTCCGCGAAACGGGCCATGGCCTCCCCGAGGTCGCCGGGCGTCTGCTTGGCGGTCTCACGGAAATAGCCGAGCGTCACGTCACTCGTCTGGACCGGGAATTCATAGGCGCCGATGCGTTCGAGAACGCCGGCCATGTCGACAATCGCATTGCTGCCGGTTGGGCGGCTGGAATGCCCGCCGGGATTGGTGATGACGATCTCGTAGTCGGCATAGGTCTTCTCGCCCGCCTGGATGCTGTAATAGCGCGGTGTGCCATCATCGCCGAGCGTGCCGCCGCCGGCATCGGAATTCAGCACCATGCGCGCGCCCTTGAAGCGTGGCGCGAGGTCGGCTGCCGTCACCTGCGCGGTCTCCTCGTCGCCTGTCAGGACAAGGATGATGTCGTGCGCCGGTACGAAGCCCTCGCGTTTCAGGCGCATCAGCGTGGTGACCAGCATGGTCAGGCCATACTTGTTGTCCAGAACGCCGCGTCCGTAGAAATAGGTCCCGTCGGTCTCCATCTTGAACGGGTCGCGCACCCAGTCGGCCGGATCGGCCTCGACCACATCCATATGGGCGTTCAGCACGATCGGCGCGCCAGTGCTCTTGCCGTGATAGGTGGCCACCAGATTCGATGTCTCGCCGAAGGGTTCGACCGTCACGTCCGCCTCGGCGAAACCGCCCGCGACCAGTTCACCCTTCAGGTATTCGGCATAGGCCGGCACCTTGCCGCGCCCCGCCACCGTATCGAACGCCACCGACGCGCCCAGTATCTCGACGGCCTTGTCCACATCCACCGGGTCTGCCGCCGCCGTCACCGGCGCGGAGACGCAGCCCACCAGGATCAATGTTGCAAGGCTCGTCAGGATTCGGCGTGTCATGGCTGGTCAATTCTTCCTTGGCGCGGCGTTTCTTGGAGGGGCCGGTCACAGGACGCCGTGCAATGTTTCCTGGAACCAAAGCAAATCATGTCGACTGGTGTGGTCTGCTCCATTCCGCACGTCAACATCACATTCAGGGCCGGTCGCCGCAGCAGGCCTGGCACCCGGCATCCATCGACGAAGATGGCCACGCCCCCGGCCCCATGCCCGCTTGTGTTCGGAAAAGGCACAGCCCTTGCACGGCAAAGTGCCAATCTTGGCAAAAAGGGCGGTTCAGTCACAATGAGCGCACCGAAAATCAGTATATCCCACCTGACATCCGAGGTGCCGGACTATTACGCCATCTCGCTCCTGTCCAAGGCATGGCGCGAGCAGGGCCTGGACGTCGAATTCGCCCGCGAATACGCCGATGACGCCCAATTGTGCATTCTTCACCATGACAAGACGCGATTGAGCAAGGACGGGATTCCGGTGGCGCCAAACGGGGCAAAATCGCTCAATGGCGACGTGCTCGACATTTCCAAGCGCCTGTTCTCGACACTTCAGCTAACCCCGCAGTCCGACTGGACCGGCCCGGTCATCATCAAGTCCGATCTCAATCATTTCGGCCTGCAGGATGGCGGCGAGGCCAAAGCCGACCTCGTCTCACGCGCGCGCAAGCGCTTGGCGCGCCATTCCTGGCGCTGGGCCCGGATGCTCCCGGAAAAGCACTATCCCGTCCTGCCATCCCTCAATGACGTGCCGAACTGGGTCTGGAATGATCAGGACCTTCTGGTCGAAAAATTCCTGCCCGAATATTCCGAAGACGGCCTCTATTGCGTGCGCGGATGGATATTCTTTGGCAACCAGGGCTATGCCTATCGCAGCCTGTCCACCGACCCGATGGTCAAGGCCGCCTCGGTGGTCCGCAGCGAATTCCTCGATGAGGTGCCGGCTGAACTGATCGCGCTGCGCAAGCAGATGAAGTTCGATTTCGGCAAGTTCGACTATGTCGTGCACGATGGCCTGCCAATCCTGCTCGATGCCAACAAGACCCCGACCTATCCCACATCAGACGGTACCCCGACGCCAAGGACACGGCTGTTGGCCAAAGGCATCGAGGCCTTCCTATGACCCAGCTCGCCACCCGCACCAAATCCCTCGTCCCGCTGATGCCGCTATTCGAGCCGGGCGTCGCCTTTGCCGCCCGCACGGACCTGCGCCAGACGCGCATGATCGGGTTCACCCCCTTCGCGCTCGACAGTGTGACCAATGTCCTCCTCGGCCTGCTCAACGGCATGCCGACCGTCCGCCACATTTGCGGCGTCACGGATGAAGGCCTCGCTGTCCTCGAACGCGCCGGCCTGCATGTCGACGAAGACATGCGCACCTTCGAAACCGCCGCTCAGGCCAAGCGCCGCACGAAGGAACTGATCGAGGAAGGCTACAAGCTCGCCTGGCCCTATCCGCTTCCCGTCGCGACCTATCCCAAGAAGGCCCAACTCGTCTCGCGTGACCTGTGGCGCCAGCTCAACAACAAGAAAAACCTCGCCGACATCGTTCCGGCAAAACACCTGCCGGATCGCCGCATCGTCCCGCTCGACGATCCCGCTGCGTACACATTCGATGGTCCGGTCTTCCTCAAATCGGGCACGTCCGAGGCCACCGGAATCGGCTATGCCGTCCGCCACTGCACGACCGAGGCGGAATTCCGCGCCGCCTTTGACAGCCTCAAGGCGCTCGGAGACGCCAGCGACGTGATCGTCGAAAACGACATGGACGTCGTCTCCTGCTGGTGCGTCTCGCTTGTCCTGTCCGATACCGGCGTGCGCTATGCCGGCGCGGCGGAACAACTGTTCAGCCAGCCGGGCCACCAGTCCGGCAGTTCGATTGATCCGGCCAATCCCTTTCCCAAGGCCGCCATTGCTCTGGCCAGGAAAGTCGGCGAAGCGGCGCGCGCCCTCGGCTTCCGCGGTGTCGCCGGTCTCGATATCGGCCTTACGACCACCGGCCGCCTGATCGTGTTCGATCCGAATTTCAGGATCCAGGGGTCGACCGCCCAGGTCATGCTGCACGGCTCGGCCACAAAGCGGTCCGGCCTGCCGGTGTCGCAAGCTGCCAGCTTCAACAGCTCACTGAATATAAGGCAATTGGCGCGCGCCATCGGCGGCCCCATTGATGATGGCTGGTATGTGCCCGTCCGCCTGATCGATGGCGCCCGCCATCCCGAACCGCCATCCAATTCCACCCTGACCGGTTTCGTCCTCGGCAAGACCCAAGCCGACGCCGCCCGCCGCCGCGCGCAACTCGGCAAACTGCTCGGCGTGTCGTGAGGCCTTGCGGACATACGCCCGCTAGATCACGCGAGAAACATCCACGACGGCTCCCGCTTGCTCGGATATCCCGCTAGTCATTGTGTTCGGGACCCCAGCTAAGATGTGGCGTTACACAAGTGTCGGCTGTGCCGGCTCAGTCCTTTTTTTGAGGCTCGACAGCAGAAACGGCCGCCTCAAGCCCAGGTTTCCTGACAATGCCCCTATACCGACTTTGCGACGGCGGATGATATGGGAAGTGGCGAATTGTCGGGCTTAAGGAAGCGGATTGAAGCCGCAAAGGCGATCGTTTCACAGATTAATGTCGTCAGAGTGACGGTCGCCCGCCAGCCTATTACTCTCTGCATTTTTTTGAAGGGGAAGACGTGACGACGATGGTCGCGCAGAAAATTTCTTTGACGCCGGAATTCTGGAACAAGGTTCCATTTCTTGTAGAAGTATCGTTCCGCGTTTATACAGCGTGCGGAATTCCAGCGCAGGCAAAAATAGGGAATTTCCCGCCAGGTGAATTTCTTGGCAACAGCATAGACGACTACGGAGGCTGGCTCAAACCATATTGACCATCCCTGCTCGTGGGCTTTGAAGGCCACGTCGATCTCATCAGTGAAGCCTACCAGATTGGGATCGAACGGACCAATCTGCTCCAGCAGTTCGCGTCGGGCAAGCACGACATGAAATTCGGTGGCATCGGTTTCCTTGCGGACAAGATCGCTTTTGCACTCCAGATATTGTTCATGTTCAAAGCAGTGGTGGCGGTACATATCCCGGCCATGACCTGTGTCGGTCAGCTGAACAATGCTGCCTGCATGATGAACCTTTAGATCCGGAATTAGGGCTTCCGGTCCGACAAGAATTGTTGGTGCGACCAAGCCAGCGCCGGTTTCTTCAGCACATTTTACCAAGGTGGACAACCAGCCCGGAGCGAAGGCGACATCGTTGTCGATAAAGACAACATACTTGGTATCCACCATGGGAAGGGCGGTGTTGCGGGCGTCGTTCGGGGTGATGTAACCGGGACGGCGGATGTAGACGTGATCACGCTTCTCCACTTCATCCTTCAGTTCGTCAGCGATCGCTTTCGGCGAGCCTCCATCGACATAGATCATGCGGAAAGGCAGGTCAGCTGTATCAAAGCAGGCCTGCAGCGACATGGTCGCTTGCTCGAACCGTTCGCGCGGAGCTACAATGATGGTGACATCGGTTCGTTCAACATCAATGGAGTCGGGGGTCACTCTGCTTGCATCCTCTAGTAACTGAACTGCCCTCCGAGTTGTTCTGCGAAATTCGTGCCCCGTCAACCTTGTCTGGCGCGGCATTGTTCTTGCTCGAAGAGACGATCAAACTTCCACAGGAAAGACCAATCGTTGACCCAGTCGGCAACAATAAGCTTACCAAGCGTCTCCGTGATCTTGCCCACATTCAATCGATCTGGCTTGATCAAGTCCAGTCTTGAGTCTGTACTCAGCCAATCCTATCCAATTGCAGAAATCGTGGTCGTGGATGATGGATCCAGCGATGATACCGAAGCGGTCGTCGCAAAATTCGGCAACAGAGTTCGCTATATTCGTCGGGAGAATGGCGGCAAGAATGCCGCGATCAATACAGGTCTTCGCCTAGTACATGGTGATCTTGTCTGGATCATGGATGATGATGATCTTGCCCCAGCAGATGCACTAGAAAAGCTGGTGTCTCCCTTCGCTGCGGATCCATCAACGGCGATTAGCTACGGGGCGCTGCAGAAGTTCCGGGAGGACCCGGAGACTGGCGCGATGCGTTTTGAGCAGACGCATCCCTATCCTTCCGAGGATGAACGGTCTTTTTTTATTCACGTCATGGAAGACTGTTTCATTACGGGCCAGCCCTGCGTGTTGGTGCGCCGCTCGTGCTATGACGCCATCTTCCCTTTGCCGGAAGACAAAGTTATCTCCGAGGACTATGCCGTATTGCTTCTCTTGGCCCGTCGGTGGACCGCGACGCGAGTAGAAGGCGTTACCCTTTTCCAACGCCAACATGATGGACCACGCGGACCCGCCGATATCCGCTACGCTGCCGATACTCGCAATGCGCGCTGGAGCGCTGCCGACACCGAATTGCTGCGCGAACTCCTGCCTGATGTCGCCATGGGCGAACTCGTTAGCAGACCGGCGTCCTCGGAGCCGGGAGACGCTCTGGAGCGACGGCAAGCATATTTTCAAAAAGCGACAATCGCAGCGCGGAAGAAGCTCTGGCCGGACGCGCTCCGTGCGGTGCGGGATGGAGTGCGTCAGGCCCCCGACGCCCCGCTCGGTGCAATGGATCAGCTCATTCTCAGCCGCATGCTGGGCTGCCGCTATGGACTTGATGAGCTTATTGCAGCGCCGGGAATTCTGAATGACCTAAGCGCGGCTCTGGCTGGGCTAGGTGCGCGACGCGAGGCCATCGCCTGCATCGCTGAACCGCTGCCCTATCTTGTCCGACACCAGCTAGCCGAAAGGGATTTTCGTCGGGCGTTGTGCTTGTTGCGACTCTACTGGCGCCTAACAGGCTGGCGCCAGGGCTCCTGGTTGTTGATAAATAAAGCATCGCAAAAAATATTCGCGTAATGTCAGATGAATGCGAACCGGTCTTCGATATTCGCGGATGCGCCGCTGCGAGGCGACGACAAGGTCGCGGCCCTCGCGAAGCGCAGGGTCCCAGGTAGTCGTCTTGAAAATTGTACAATTTGGATTCACGAACCTGTCGCTCTGCAACGTCTCAAATTTGCTGCGTAAGCAGTCATTTGCCCATGTTCAGTCGATGACGACTTTTGGACACTGGAATTGGCTTCCGTCAGCCTCCACATCCGCGATCGCCCGTCAGCCCCCTAGATCACGCCCGCGTCGCGCCATGCCTCTTTCGGCCAACGGCGGTGTTGCCAGAACCACTGGCCGGGCTGGGCGCGGACGCAGGCTTCGAGGAATGTGTTGATCCGCTCCACGCACCTCAGGATGTCGGCCTCGGTGTCGCCGGTGTCTTCGGGAATGAAAGGCTCGTGGATTTCCACCCGGAACCGGGCCGGGCCGGTGCGTACGGTCGAGACCGGCACGATCGGCGCGCCATATTTCAGCGCCAGCCGCGTCGGCCCCTGCGCCGTCATCGCCTCATGGCCGAAAAAGGGCGCGGCGACGCCTTCGCGGAATTTCTGGTCGTTCATCAGGGCAATCGGCGCGCCGCGCGCCAGCGCCCGCATCAGCTCGCGCGTGCCAATGCCCTTCGGCGCGGCGGTGCCCGTGCCATAATCGTGGCGCAACTTGTTGATGCGCCGGTCGATATGCGGATTGTTCAGGGCCCGGTAGGTCATCACCGCGTGCGGGATGCGCTTGCAGATCGCCGCCGGCATGATTTCCCAATTGGCGAAATGGCCGGAAATGAACACCGCCCCCTTGCCGCTGGCATTGATCGCATCCAGCCGCTCGACGCCGACCACGTCGACGCGCCCGCTCGTATAGGGGTCGATGGCGGGCAGGTGGGGCAGTTCGCCCGCCGTGCGCCCGGCGCTCTCCCACGCGGCCAGCGCGGTGCGGTTGATCTTGTCTTCGCTCCAGTCGGGGAAGGCCAGCTTCAGGTTGCGCACCGTGGTCTTGTGCTGTGACAGGCGCGGGCCGATCTTGGTCATCAGCCAGCCGCCAAAGTCAGACGCCCTGTCCGGCCCCAGCAGTTTCATCGGCCACCAATAGATAACGTCCCAGGCAATCGTCTCCAGCCGCCACTGTATCCGCTGCCACAGCGAGGCGCGGTTATCGATGTCCTTCGGGCGGACATAGGCGGGGGGCGTGTCGGTCATGTATTTGCAGATGTGATGATCGGGGCCAGCAGCGCGTCAAGCGCGCTCGCCTCTTCAAAGCGGGCCGCGACTGGAAAGGCAAGCACGCGCTGCTGTTCTTCCTGCGGCAGGCGCACATGGTCCTTCGTCGTCGTGATCAGGCGCGCGCCATGGCTGTCGGCCAGCCGGTGCAGGAATTTCAGCTCGCCCGCTGAATAGACATGATGGTCGCCATAGCCGACCGCTTCGCTGAGGTCGGCGCCCGCGGCTGTCAGCGCATCAAAGAACTTGATCGGCCGCCCGATGCCCGCAAACGCCACCAGCGGCCCCTCCGGCACGGCGCCTGTCGGCTCAACTGCCGCCCGCAGCACTGGCAGGCCCGCCTGCGTCACGGCGCCCGGCACATCGCCCGCGCCCATCAGCACCACGCCGCCCGCC
>NZ_JBBKXE010000051.1:0-12152 GCF_037969335.1 Hyphomonas sp.
AACCATTCCTCTGCGACAGGCCTCACAGCCTGCCTCTCGCGACACACCCGGGGCGCGGGCTGAAGACATCCCATATGCGCCCCCTACTTGGTCTTGCTCCAGGCGGGGTTTACCTTGCCGGGACTGTTACCAGCCCCGCGGTGGGCTCTTACCCCACCCTTTCACCCTTACCTCCTGCCGAAGCCGGAGGCGGTCTGCTCTCTGTGGCACTTTCCCTCGGCTCGCGCCGGGCGGATATTATCCGCCGCCTTGTCTCCCTGGAGCCCGGACTTTCCTCCAATGGCAGGTTACCCCACCACCAGCGGCTGCCCGGCCGTCTGGTCATTGTCGGGTATATAGCGCACACTGGCGCTGGCACAAAGCCTGATCGATTCCTCCCGGAGGCTGTATGCGCAACCTGATCAACCGTCTGCCGGTGCCTCAGATCATCAAGCATTGGCTGCTGATCCCGCTATGGGATGCGATGGTGCGCCTGTCCAAGCCGGAAGTGCGCATCGTGACGGGCGGGATTTCCTTCTATGCGCTGTTCTCGATCTTCCCGCTGATCTACCTGACCGTGACCCTTTTGTTCGCGCTGCTGCCAGCAGATATCAGCCGGCAATTGTCCGACACGATCGACCAGGTTCTGGTCTCGGCGGTGGCGCCCTTGTCCAAGGCAGACCTCGACACGATCCGCGGGGCGACCACGCGCAGCCTGACCCTGCGGGCCCTCGGCGCGGTTATCGTGGTGTTCTACACCGCCAGTTCCGGCGCGAAGGCGGCGATCACCGGCATCCGCATGGTCACCGGCAGCGAACGGCGCAGCAAGATCATCCGCTTCAACGGTGTCTCGATCCTGATGACAGCGCTGCTGATCCTGCTGGTCTGGATCCTTGGCGCGCTGCAATTGATGGCCTCGTTCATTACCGAGCATCAGGGCTTTGTCGCGTTTGACGTTGCCCAGCGTGTGTCGGACATCGCGTCCCAGCTCTGGCTCGGGAAGGGCCTTGCCTGCTTTGCGATGTTCTACCTGATCATTGCGCTTTCCCTGCATGGGCGGATCAAGGGACACAGGGCCAAGGCGGCTGGCGCAGCGGCCGGTGCGCTGGCCTGGATGGGCGCGACATGGGCCTTCCATGTCTATCTCAAATTCTCGGCGCTCGACTCATTCTATGGCGCGCTGGCCTCGGTCATTCTCGGATTCATCTGGCTGTCGGTATCGGTCGCGTCGCTCCTGCTTGGCGCGGCGCTGGCTGCCGAATGGGCCAGTCGCATACCCGAAGAGGGGCTCGCCGCGGAAGAGGATGAGGTGGACGGCGACGTGCTGGCCTAGACGCCTGGCTCTTGTCGCCCGCCGAGGTCCCGCACACTTCGGATCAGGTTGCGTGTCTGGAAATCGGCCTCACCCGAGAGGTGGCCTGGACGCCAGCGACGCTGGAAAGCCAGCACGGTCAGTCCGGTCGCATCATCGTAGGTGCCTGTAATAGACAAGCCATATCCGATGCGCGTCAGGTCTTCCTGCAGGCTGCTGACCGCCTCGCCACCAGCGCCAGCGCGCAAAGGGGTGCCTGATTCCTGATCGATTGCGGCAGTCGGCCAGAGGCCGATGCCAGACGCCGCCAGACGCGCCCACGGGAAATGTTCGCCCGGATCGGTCTTGCGGGCCGGGGCAATGTCGGAATGGGCCACGATACGGGACTGGGGGATATCATGGTTTGCAAGGATGCTGTGGCAGAGGGCGATGACGGCGTTGATCTGGACGTCCGGATACGGGGGAAGGGTGCCATCCGCCAGGGGCACGTCATGGCCACCATTGACGATTTCCACGCCGATGGATCGCGAGTTCAGGTCGTCGTCGCCCTGCCAGCTGGAGACGCCGGCATGCCAGGCGCGCTTGTCCTCACCGACGAGCTGGACGATGCGGCCGTCCTCCCAGACCATGTAATGGGCCGAGACTTCCGATGCCGGATCGCGCATGCGGGCGAGGGCTGCGTCGCCGCTGTCCATGCCGGTATAGTGCAGGACCAGCATGTCGACCGGGAACTTGCGGTCGTTGAAATTGGGGCTGGGTGCGAGATCGACCTGCATCAGCTGTCTCCGGGGCCGATTTTCTTGCCGAAGGCCGCCTCTGGCATGCGATAATTGGGCCGGACGGCGATCACGAATACGCCCGTCAGCGAGATCACCGAGCCGAGCACGAGGCGCGCGGTGATTGGCTCGTTGAGCAGGACGATGCCGAAGATGACGCCCCAGATCGGTGTCATCAATGTGAGCGGTGACAGGAGCGAGACGTCATATTTCTTGATCAGCGTGTAGAAGGCGCCGTGTCCGAAGATGGACACACCGACAATCGCGAACAGGCTGGCAAGGATGACGGGCCAACCGCCGGCCATGTAGCGTTCGATCTGGTTTGTTTCGAACAGGCTGGAGACGAGGAAAAGGGGCAGGAAGCTGAACAGGCCGACCCAAGCCTGCATCTGCATCCCGCTGATCGGCGACATGCGCTTCATCAGGATGCCGCCGGCCGATCCGATGAAGGCCGAAGCGACGATATAAAGCAGGCCGACCGAAACGCCGAAACTGCCCGGGTCGACCGCAATCAGCACGACGCCGGCAAAGGCGAGCATGATGCCCAGCCCGCGCCGCCAGCCAATCGTCTCACCCAGGAAGGCCATGCTCATCAGCGTCGAGATCGGCACGCCAAGCTGGCCCGTGACGGCTGCGGCGGAGGCTTCGGCCTGCTGCAAGCCCATGAACAGGAGGGCGAAATTCAGGGAGCCGATCAGCATCGCGATGATGAACAGCATTTTGAGATCGGCGGGCTTCGGCTTCAGGAACGGAATCAGGAACAGCGCCACGCCGGTAAAGCGCACGGCGGCAAAGAACAAAGGCGGCACGCCGACATCCGCAACGACCCAGCGGGTCAGAACGATGTTGAGTCCCCAGACGAGGCAGACGGCAAAGAGAAGCAGGAAGTCGCGGAAAGCCATGCCAGCCCGATATCAGGCTTTGGCGGCAAAGGGCAGGGATTTTAGCCTTGCCCTGACGCAATGTCAGACGCCGAGACGATTGACTGGAATCTTCAGGTAGACCTGACCATCCTCTTCCGGTGGGGGCATGGCGCCACCGCGGATATTGACCTGCAGGGATGGCAGGATCAGGCGCGGGGCACCCAGCGTCGCGTCACGCGCCTTGCGCATCGCAACGAACGCGTCTTCGTCCACGCCTTCGTGCACATGGACATTGGCCGCGCGCTGTTCGGCGACCGTGGTTTCCCAGGCTGGATGGTCGCGTCCCGTGGGCAGGTAGTCATGGCCAACGAAAACACGGGTTTCCGGCGGTAGGTCCAGGATGCGTTGTATCGAGCGGTAGAGCGTCGCCGCATCGCCGCCCGGAAAGTCGGCCCGGGCCGTGCCGTAGTCCGGCATGAACAATGTGTCGCCGACAAAGGCGGCATCATCGATGATATAGGTGACGCAGGCTGGCGTGTGACCCGGTGTATGCATCACGCGAACGGTCAGGTCGCCCAGAGCGAACGTCTGGCCATCATCGAAGAGTTCATCGAAGGCGCCGCCATTGGGGCAGACATCGGTGGCGTGGAACATGGAGGAAAAGACCCGCTGCACTTCCGTGATGCGCGCACCGATTCCCACCCTGGCGCCGGTCACTTCGTGGATATGGTGGGTGGCTGAAAGATGGTCGGCATGGGCGTGGGTGTCGAGCGCCCAGACGACCTTGAGGCCGAGATCGCGCGCCGTCTCGAGTATCGCATCCACTGACGCCGTCGTGAGGCGTGCGGCATGCGGTTCATAATCGAGCACGGGGTCGATGATCGCCGCGTCACGGGTCTCCGGATCCCACACGAGATAGGTCACCGTCGATGTCTTGTCGTCGAAGAAGGCTTTGATCTGGGGCATGGGAGTTTCCTTTCCTTCCTTATATATTAGTGATTGCTAATTTAACAAGACATAATATATTGACCCCATGATTGCTTCACTTCTCGATCCCGAACGGTTCAAGGACAAGGCCGCCGAGGCGGCAGGCCTGCTGCGCAGCATGGCCAATCCACACCGGTTGATGATCCTCTGCCGTCTTGGCGATACGGAAATGTCGGTCGGCGAATTGCGCGAGGGCACCGCCCTGTCGCAATCCTCGCTGTCACAGCATCTTGGCGTGTTGCGCCAGGAAGGACTGGTGCGTACGCGCCGACAGGGGCAGTCGATTTTCTATTCGATTGCCGACCCGGCCGCGATTCGCGTGATCACGACGCTGGCGACCATCTATTGCCCGGAAATCCTGGCCGAGGCGCAAGAGATTGCCGGACCGAAGGACTGTTTCGCGGGATGTCCCTTTGTTCTGGATGGGAATTCGGCCAGTGTGGCGCAGGATGGGCGCAAGTCGCCCAAGCCTTGGTCGCGTCCTGCAAAGCGAGCTGGAAAATGATCGAATTGACGCCTTTTGTGATTCTTGCCGCCATTGCGAGCGGGGCGATCATTGGCGTGTTTCTGGGAACGTTTGGCGGCGGCGGTTCGGTGCTGGCGGCACCGCTCCTGCTCTATGTTGTCGGCGTTACGGATCCGCACATGGCGATTGGCACGTCAGCAGCTGCTGTGGCGGCCATCGCGCTGTTCAGCCTGATCGGCCACTGGCGCGGCGGCACAGTGAAATGGCCATGTGCGATCGTGTTTGCCCTGTCCGGTTTTGTCGGGTCGATCATCGGATCGACAATCGCAAAGCAGATAGACGGCAGCCAGCTATTGCTGGCCTTTTCGGTGGCCATGGCGGCCATTGCACTGTCGATGTTCCGCAAGCCCGCGTTTGCGGGTGACCCGGATGTGCATCTGACCCCGTCGATCACGATGCGCATCGCGCCGCTTGGCCTCGTTGTGGGCATGGCGGCAGGATTCTTCGGGATTGGTGGTGGATTCCTGATCGTGCCGGGCCTGATGCTGGCCGCCGGTATGACGATGTCGAACGCGACAGCCTCGTCGCTCGTGTCGGTGGCGCTGTTCGGCGCGGCGACGTCTGCCAATTATGCCCTGTCCGGCATGGTGGATGGGTGGCTTGTCCTGCTCTTGCTGGCTGGCGGGGCGGCGGGCGGCCTGATCGGCATCGTGATTTCCCGTGCGCTGTCCGAACGCGTGCGGACGGCACGCGTCGCCTTTGCCGTGATGATCCTGGTCGTCGCAGCCTATGTCGCGTGGAACGCAATCGGCGCCCTGACTGTTCATGCTGCGTAAATCGCGGGCAAGGCAGTCGGACTGAACAAGCTTGCTGAACTCTTGCCTTGGGGCTGATATAGGTCAGAGTTGATAAAACATGCCAGCGGGTGGGTGGCACGAACAAGAATATGGAGACGTGGGATGGGATTGATCTGGTGGATTTTGCCAGCCGTGGCGGGCGTCATTGGCCTGATGCTGCTGTTTGCCGGCTTCGGGAAACTTGCGACCCTGAAACCGCTCGCCGGTGGTTCGCGCCTGTTGTTTGGCGTCGGCTTCCTCGGGCTGGCCGGGATCGTGGCCTTTGCCGGTCTCAACCTGCAAACCTACAAGCGCCTGACTTTCGAGCGCGATGTCGCGCATATCAAATTCGCCGCCGTGGATAACGCGCCCGGCTCCTACCATGTCGATGTGACATTCTCGGATGGCCAGAAACTGCTCGAGACGACAGGTGCCCAACCGATCCTGCGCGGCGACCAGTTCGAGATCGGCGCCCAGGTCATCAAGTTCCTGCCGGTCGCGAATATGCTCGGTTATGACTCGATCTACCGGCTGGAATATCTCGAAGGCCGCGATGCGCGCCGGTTTTCCTCCGATGCGGTAACCGACGCCCAGACCAATGGCATAGCGCTGTCGCAGAACCCGGGGCTAGACGTGCACGCGCTGGCGGAAAAGGAAGGCAAGCGTTTCGGCATTGATGCGCAATATGGCTCGGCCACCTACCAGCCCATGGGTGACGGCTTCGAATATGATGTTAACATCACGCAGGACGCGCTTGTCGCCCGGCCGACCGAGGCCACGAAGACGCTGATCCAGAAGGGAACCTATCCCGGTTTCCAGTCGACGAATGGTGGCCAGAAATGAATCCCTGGGAGCGTTACGTCGTCCCGAACCTGATCGCGAGTGCCTGTGGCTCCAAGCCGATCATGAAGCAGCGGGAAAAAGTTGTTCCGAAGGCGGAGGGTCGTGTGCTTGAGCTCGGCTGCGGGTCGGGTACCAATTTCGCCATGTATGACGCCAGCAAGGTCGATCGCCTGTTTGCGCTCGAACCGTCGCAAGGCATGCTGGTCAAGGCGCGCCGCGAGGCCGGTACGCTCGGTTTCGGCAACCAGATCGAATTCCTTGAAGCAGGCGCCGAAGCCATTCCGCTGGAAGATGATTCCATCGACACGGCCGTGATCACCTTCGTGCTGTGCACGATCCCGGACTGGAAATCTGCGCTGGCCGAAACGCGGCGCGTTTTGAAGCCCGGCGGGCGGATCCTGTTTTCCGAACACGGACTGGCGCCGGATGAAGGCGTCGCCAAATGGCAGCGCCGGATCGAACCAGTGTGGAAGCCGCTGGCGGGCGGCTGTCACCTGACGCGCGACGTGACAGCGCTGTTCACGGAAGCCGGCCTCACGCTGGAAGATGTCGAAACCATGTACCTGCCATCGACGCCACGCGTGGCGGGCTTTGTCAGCTGGGGCGCTGCACGCGCGGCCTGACGAACATGCGCACACCGTCCTACCTGCCTTATCTCGCAGGAGCGCCAAGCCTTGCGCCGGGCCTGAAGCCGATTGATCCAGCCACGTGGCTGTCGCCTGACAGCGAAGCGGAAAGCTGGTTGCCTCAAAAGACCGTGTTGCTGCGAACGCATCGCGCGCAGGTATTTGCCGACACGGGCATCCCGGATGCCATCGCCGAGACGGCAGAGGCCATCTTCGCCGTCGCAGGCCCCGGCGATCCGGCCTGGGAGAGCCCGCTCGAGCAGGCGGCAGCACGAGTCTCCGACGATCTTTGCCTCCTCCTGCCGGACGATACGGGCCGATGGGTGCTGCGGGCGGCCAGCCTTGTTGCGCCGACCTTCTGGTCTCTGGCGGACAAGATCGGCCAGCCGCTGGCCGGATTGCACACAACGGTGCCTGGCGCCAATCCGGGCCTCGTCTCGCGCATTTCGCGCATGTTTGACGGCCTTGCCCCGGGCACGGTGCTCGAACGGTTCAACTGGACTGTCCAGGCCGGCTCGGCGCGTTTCACGCCGAGCAGCGAACCGCTGAAGGCAATGGCGCGGGCGGCTCCTGATGAGGCAGCGCTTGAACTGCTGCATTTTCGGGTCGAACGCCAGACGATCTCGAAATTGCCGCGGACAGGCGTCATCGTGTTCACCATCCGCACCTGTATCGATCCATTGGCGGCGGCCCTGCCGGACGCCGACCATGTGCGCGCGTTCGAGGCGGCGTGGCGTGGCATCGATCCGGCATTGGCCGACTACAAGGGCTGGCCGGTCTATGAGCGGCTGGTGCGCACCGCCCTGGCGCAGCTTGCCTGAGGCTGGCCCCTGGGTGGACGAATGGCGCGGCGCCGCCTAGATCAGGCGCGGACACGGACACACCGGAGACCGACATGAATTACTGGCTGATGAAATCCGAACCCGATGCCTGGAGCTGGCAGCAGCAGAAGGCGAAAGGCAAGGCGGGCGAGGAATGGTCCGGCATTCGCAATTATCAGGCGCGCAATTTCATGCGCGACATGAAGCTGGGCGACCAGGTGTTCTTCTATCATTCCAACAAGGGGCTGGAAGTGGTCGGCATCTGTGAAGTCAGCGCCCTCAGCGCGCCGGATTCGACGACCGATGACCCCCGCTGGGACTGTGTCCACATCCGTGCGCTGGCCGACATGCCCAAGCCGGTGTCGCTGAAAGACGTGAAGGCCAATCCGAAACTGGCCGAGATGAGCCTGGTCAAATCCTTCCGCCTGTCGGTCCAGCCAGTGCTGGCGTCCGAGTGGAAAGAGATGTGCCGGATGGGCGGGATAGACCCAAAGACGCTGAAGCCAGTCTAAGTATATCAGAGAGGCTCGTCCTTCGACTTCGCTCAGGATGAGCGCTCGGTTCGGTCTAGGCCGTCGCGAGGTCCATCGCAGCTTCGCAATGGATGCGGGCGGTGTCGTAGACGGGTAGGGGGCTGTTGGCTGCGTTCAGGACGAGCCCGATTTCCGTGCAGCCGAGGATCACGCTATCGGCCCCGCGCGCGGCGAGCGTCTGAACGATGTCGATATAGCGATGCGTCGTTACCGGCGTGACAATGCCTTTGACGAGATCGTCGAAAATGATGTGGTGGATGTCATCACGCTCGCCGGGTTCCGGCACCATGGGCGGCGCGCCAAAGGCATTGGCGAGGTAATCCGGATAGAAGGGCTCTTCCATCGTGTAGCGGGTGCCGAGCAGGGCAGGCGCGCGGCGCCCGTCAGCGCTGAGGCGCGCCGCTGTGGCGTCGATGATGTGCACGAAAGGGACCGTCAGGGCCTGCTGCAGGGGCGCAGCCACCTTGTGCATTGTATTCGTGGCGAGCAGGACCAGTCCGGCGCCTGCCTGTTCCAGCCGCTTGCCGGCGTCCGCTAGTTCGCGGCCAGCCTCGTCCCAGGCGCCCGACTGTTGCAGTGCCTGCACATGACCGAAATCCAGCGCGTCGATCATCACGCGGGCGCTGGCATTGCCGCCGGACCGGGCGCGCGCGAGTTCGCATAGCGTTTCGTAATAGATGACCGTCGAGGCTGGGCCCATCCCGCCGATGATGCCGATTGTTTTCATCCGCGATTGCCCTCCTCGAAGCCCGCAAGCGTCCATTCGGCAAATTGCGACAGGTCACCGCCGGTAAACAGGAAGCCTGCTACACCGGCAGCGCGGGCGGCCTCGATATCGGTTTGCTTGTCGCCGATCAGGAAACTCGACTCCCGCTTCACGGGAAAGTCGGCCATGGCTTTCAGCAGCATGCCGGGCTTGGGCTTGCGGTCGAAGCTGTCGCGCCGGTAGCGCGGATTTTCGCCTTCCGCGTGGTACGGGCAATAGTAGATGCGGTCGACGGCGGTGCCCTTTGCGCGGAGATGGCCCTGCATCCAGTCATGCAGCACGTGCATGTCGTGCTCGCTGTAATAGTCACGTGCGATTCCGGACTGGTTGGTGACCACGAAAACGAACCAGCCGCGGGCCTTGAAGGCCGCAATTGTCTCAATCGCACCGTCGATCCATTCAAAGTCGGAAACGCGGCTGACATAGCCCTTGTCGACGTTGATCACGCCGTCGCGGTCGAGGAAAAGAGCAGGGCGCTGATGGATCATCTCGGCGGTGTTTGCCTGTGTGCCGCCCAAGTTGCAACACCTGCCCCCGTGTCAAAACGACTGGACCTGCGCGGGAAAACGCGGTTGTCTCCCCACTGAAGGGCCGACAAGAGCCCTCAACCAAGACCCATGGGAGGGCAAAATCTATGGAACAATATCTACCGCTCATTCTGAGCGCCGTCGGTGGCACGGTGCTCGGTCCAATCATTGCGAAGCTGACTGGTGGCAGTGGCACCGGCGGAATCGTCGGCGGGATTATCGGTGGCCTTGGCGCGCATTTCGGCCTTGATGCAGCTGGCATACAAGTGCTGGGCGATGCCGCAGCCGGGGCGACGTCGCCCATGAACATCATTAACAGCCTGCTCGAAGGCGGCGTTGGTGGTGGTGTGCTCGGCGTGATCGCCGGCATGGTCATGAAGAACAAAGGCTAGCGCCTTCGCGCTCTGACACGATTTCAATCAAATACCTGGCGATCCGGCCTTGGCCGGGTCGCCTTTTCTATTCGGCTGCCGCCGGGAGGGCGTCCCGGTTTTCGCGAACCCCGCGCATGAACGGCACGATGGCAAGCAGGGTCAGCAGCGCCGACAGGAGGAAGGCGGCGCCGCCAAACCGGAACGGCGCGCTGTCATGCGTGAAGTAGTAGAGTATGCCATTCATCGCGAGCGGACCGACGATCATCGCCAGGGAATTCAGGCTCGAACTCGCCCCCTGCAATTCGCCCTGCGCATTGCGCGGTGTCAGGGTCGACATCAGCGAGTTGATCGCCGGACCCGTCACGCCGCCCAGCGCGCCAATCGGGATGATCGCATAGACGATCCAGGCCTGTCCGGCAAAGGCATAGGCGAACAGGCAAAGCACGCTGACCGACATGCCCAGCAAGGCGGTGCGCACGGTGCCGATCCGGTTCAGGATCAGCCCCATGAGGCCCGCCTGCACGACAGCGGCGCCGACGCCGACAAGGCCAAGCGAGAAGCCGATCTCCTTGGGGCTCCAGTCATAGCGGATTTCGCCATGCACCGACCATGTCGCCGGGAAGACAGTGTGCGCGAGAAAGTAAATGCCTGCAGCCAGCAGGAACCATGAAACCTGGGGCAGCTTGGAAAAGTGCTTGGCAGCGCCGAACGGATTGGCGCGCTTGAATGCGAAGGGCCGACGGTGCGCCTTGTCCAGCGATTCCGGCAGCACGAAGAAGCCATAGCAGAAATTCACTGCCGCGAGGCCCGCAGCGGCGAAGAAGGGCGCCCGCGGGCTGATCTCGCCCAGGAAGCCGCCGATGACCGGGCCGAACACGAAGCCAAAGCCGAACGCTGCGCCGATCATGCCAAAGGCGCGGCCCCGGTCCTTGGGCTCGGTCACGTCCGCGATATAGGCATTGGCGGTCGAATAGGTTGCGCCGGAAATGCCGGACAGGGCCCGCCCGATGAAGAGCAGCCAGATCGATCCGGCAAACCCCATGATGATGAAGTCGATGGCGAGCGTACCAATTGAAACGAGCAGGACGAGACGGCGTCCGAAATGGTCTGACAGGGCCCCGACGGTCGGTCCGAACAGGAAGTTCATCAGCGCGTAGGTGGCCGCCAGCAGGCCGAGCCAGAGCGTCGCGTCTTCCGGCGGCACATGCATCATATCCTGGATCAGGCTCGGGATGACGGGAATGATCAGGCCGAAGGCCAGCATGTCGATGGCAACGGTCACCAGAACGAAGAGAAACGCGTTCTTGCCGTGTTTCCGGAGGGCAGGGGTATCGGTCATGCCCACGCTTTGGGAGGGAATGCAGGAAAGGTCAATCGCGTCGCGTCAGGCTTGCACCAAATCCCGTGGGCCGTCAGTTTGACGGCGCCCGGGCGTCGCCCAGAAATTCCCGTGGGCATTGCAGGAGAGGCATCAGGCCATGGCAGAGGGTATTCCGGTCACGCGAATGGACGTTGTGGCGTCACGGATTGCAGAGATCCGTGACTCTGTGCGCGCCACCACGCATCTGGGCGGCGGGCCGGAGGCATCGCGCCTGGCGCAAGCTGGCGACGCGCCCGCTTTCCTCGTCTTCCTGTCTGACCCGGCCGTGCACGCGCCGATCTATTCCCTGCCGCGCCCCCTGACCGAAGCGAACGTGCTGGCGTTCATCGAGGATCACCTTGCCCAGCGCGCGGCGGGCGAAGGCCTGCTGTTCGTGCGCGACGACGGCGAGGGGAGGATCCTCGGCTATAGCGATATACAGGTCTGGCCCGAGTGGGCGGCGGGCGAACTGGGCGGTGCGCTCCACCCGTCGCAGCATCGTCAGGGCCGGGGCACACGCGGCGCGGCAGAGAGCTTCACCTGGATGTTCGATTCACTGCGCCTCAATCTGATCTGCGAAACAGCGAGCCGCGAGAACACGGCGACGCAGCGCATGCTGGACGGGCTCGGGTTCGCGCGGAAAGGCGAGGTTGAGAGCACCCGCCCGGACGGCACGACGCGCGCCTCCCTAGTGTGGGAAATGACGCGGGATGACTGGTTCCACCTGCATCCGGCCTGAGCGTCAGAAGCTGCCGTGACGGCCCTTGCCTTTTGTGAAGGCGGTCGCACCCTTCAGAGTCTCGCGGGATTTCAACACGTCGAGGCCGCCTTCGACTTCCGCCTTCAGCGCGCTGTCCATCATTGGCGCATGGCCGACAGGCGGTCGGCACGCAGGCAGGTTTGCGGGAAGGCCGCGATGTCGCTTGCGAGCTGGATGGCGCGGTCGAGCGCCTTGCCGGCGGGGGCGGCATAATTGGCCAGTCCGATGGCGAGCGCTTCGTCCGGGCCAACCTCGCGGCCGGTGAGGACCAGGTCCATGGCGCGCGAGGCGCCGAGTCCGACGCGACGCGCAGGTCGCACCAG
>NZ_JBBKXE010000052.1:0-17532 GCF_037969335.1 Hyphomonas sp.
GTGCCCGCCCGCCCGTGCCGATGGGCGCGTTCACGACGCGGGTCATCATGGCGTTCATGTCTTCGGCCAGCTGGTAGGGATAGACGCGCTCACGCTCGTATTCGGGGCGCTGGTAGAGAACCATGCCGCGCGAGTCCTCGATCTTGTCGATGAGGTACGGGTCCATACGCAGGCCACCTGACTGGAACGCGCCATAAGCCCGCACGAGTTCCCACATGGTCACTTCCTGGCTGCCAAGGGCGAGCGACGGGAAGGGCTGCATCGGGCTTGTCATGCCGAACCGCTTGGCCAGCGAGATGACGCGTTCCTCGCTCGCCTCCTGTCCGAGCTGGGCCGCAATCGTGTTGGTCGAGCGGGTCAGGGCCTCGCTGAGCGTCATCGGTCCGAGATAGCCGCCGCCATAATTCTCGGGCTTCCATTTCTCGATCGTCAGGGGGGCATCGATCATCACGTCATAAGGCGAGAAACCGTCTTCCAGCGCCGCCGCGTAAACGAAGGGCTTGAAGCTTGATCCGGGCTGGCGCTTGGCCTGAGTCACCCGATTGAATTCCGAGGTCGCATAGTCGGCACCGCCAACCATTGCGACCACCCGGCCATCCTTGGCCATCACCAGCGCACCGACCTGGCTGGCGCCCTGTGCCTTGCCGTCTTTCGCGATGCGTTCGACGAGCAGGGATTCGATCTTTTCCTGGAGTTTCGGGTCGATGGATATGGTGACGACCAGGTCGCCCGGCAGGCGCGGCAGCATTGCTTTCACACGTTCGGCCGACGCATCGAGCACATAGCCGAGCTGCGTATCATAGACCGGCGCGTCGATGATCTTCACCTCCGCCGCGCGGGCGGTGTCGGATTGTTCTTTGGTGATGAATCCCTGATCGACCATTTCGGCGAGGACATAGAGCTGCCGGTCCCGTGCGCCCGCCAGATTGTCGCGCAGGTTCAGCTTGGATGGCGCCTTGGGCAGGGTGGCGAGCAGGGCCGCTTCCTGGATTTCGAGCTTTTCGGGCGGCTTGCCGAAATAATTGCGTGCTGCCGCGTCGATGCCGTACAGGCCGGCACCGAAATAGACGCGGTTCAGGTAGAGCGAGAGGACCTCATCCTTGCTGATCCGCTTTTCCAGTTCGCGGGCGAGCTTCATTTCCTGCGCCTTGCGCTTCAGCGTCTGGCGATTGTCGAGCACGAGATTTTTGATCAGTTGCTGCGTGATGGTCGATGCGCCAGAAACCGTCTCTCCCGCGCGCAGGTTCGACAGGGCTGCGCGGGCAATCGCGGCATCATCGGCGCCGTCATGGTCGTAAAATCGCTTGTCTTCGGCGGCGATGAAGGCCTGGGGCACATAGGCGGGCAGGGTCGAAATGTCCGTCGAGCGGCCATAGCGGGGGCCGCGTACAGACAGCGTATTGCCGTCCCGGTCGACAAATTCCATGGCGGGTTCGCGATGGGCTTCCCAGAGTTTGGCGGTGTCCGGCAGTTTCGGCATGCCGAAATAGAGCGACCGCCATTTGTAGAGCGCGTACCCGCCGACCGCCAAAATGATCGCGAATACAACCAGTATCAGCCACCCGCGCACGGTCGCTGGCCACCGGAAAATCGGTTCGCGCGGCACCTTAATGGTGCGCGGTGCGGGCTTGGGCGGGGCGGATTTAGCCATATCAGCCTGTACAACGAATCATGGAGGATTTTGTAGATGCGATTTGATTACGGCAGGGTGAAGGCGCTGTTCACTTACGAGTCCGTAGCAACCTATCTGCTCTATAGGGTTAATGCGTATATTCGCAGACGCGCCAAATTGTGTATCCTTGGTGAGACATGTTTCCGTCAAACGCCAAGCATACGCCGCCATTCAAGCGGAAAAGTGTGTGGCGCAATTCAGGAGGACCTTATCCGATGACTCGACCTTTCTTTCGTCCGGCCGCCTTTGCCCTGATCCTGTCCCTGGGAGCTGCCGCCTGTGACAACGAAGCCGACAGCGTTGTCCCATTCGATGCCATCAAGACAGATGCCCAATCGATTGCAGACGGGCGCGTGATCGCGGAAGCGCAATGTTCCAATTGTCATGCGCTCGACAATGACCCGAAAATCCGTCCGGAAGACCCGCCACCGCTGCGCTACCTGCTGGCCCAGTATAACCCGGAAACACTGTCTGAAGATTTCCAGGCCGGGCTTCATGTCGGGCATGACATGATGCCGGACTTTGTGTTCGGCCCCTTGGGCGCCGAAGTGCTGCTGGCCTATATGGTGTCGATCCAGCAGGAACCGCCTGCAGAGGAATAGGCTGTCACCCCATCCCCGGACGCCACGCGTCGCGGACATGAATGGGTACGCGCCACGGCTGGATGGCGATGAGGTCGTAACGCCAGCCATGGTCCGCAAAATGCGGGCGACGTGCCATCCAGAAATCGGCGGCGCGGGAGATGCGTTGCCAGCCGGCGGGGGTGACGGCGCCAAGCGCGTGGTCGCGCCGGGCGCGGGCTTTGACTTCCACGAAAGCGATGATCCGGCCCTTTGAGGCGATGAGGTCGATCTCGCCAACAGGGGTCCGCAAGCGGGTTGCGAGAATTCGGTAGCCTTTGAAACGCAGCCAGAGCGCGGCCAGCGTTTCGCCTGTCCGGCCGCGCCGTTCGGCCCGCTGGCGGGCACCCTCAGCCATTGGCCTTCAATTGCAGGGCGCGCTGGTAGACGTCGCGCTTGGGCAGGCCAAGCGCCTCGGCCACGGCGCTGGCGGCGGCCTTGGTCGGCTGGTCCTTCAGGGCATCAAGAAGCGCGGCATCGAGGTTGGCCTGCGTGATTTCGGTATCGAGCGGCGGGCCGACGAGCAGCACGATCTCGCCGCGCGGCGGGCCGGTCTCGGCATAGTGGGCCGCGAGCTCTGAGAGCGTGCCCCGGCGGGTTTCCTCGAACATTTTGGTCAGTTCGCGAGCGACCGCAGCCTTTCGGTTGCCACCGAGTGACGCCGCGAGGTCGTCGAGCGACGCGGCAAGGCGCGGACCGCTTTCGTAGAAAATCAGCGTGCCCGGCACGCCTTTCAGCGCCTCCGCGGCAGCACGGCGGGCGCCGCTTTTCGGCGGCAGGAAGCCGGCAAACATGAAGTGATCGCTCGGCAGGCCGCTGGCAACGAGCCCGGCGAGCATCGCGGACGCTCCGGGGATCGGGTATACTTTGACACCGGCCTCGAGGGCGTCGTGGGCAAGTTTCCAGCCCGGATCGGAGACAAGCGGCGTACCGGCATCGGAAATGAGGGCGATTTTCGCGCCCGCCTGCATGCGGGAAATCAGGTCAGGCCGTCGTTCCGCCCCATTGTGGTCATGGTACGGGCTCAGCCGGACTTTAAGCCCATAGGCCGACATCAGTTTCCCGGCGACGCGGGTGTCTTCTGCCAGAACTTCCTCGACGGTCTTGAGAACATCCAGCGCACGCAGCGTGATGTCCCGCAGGTTGCCGATCGGGGTCGAGACGACATAAAGCCCCGGGCCAAGTGTCTGCGCCGGTTGCCCGGCAAGGCGGCTGCCCGTAGAGTCGCCCGAGGCGTGAATCGCTTCGGGCTCAGAAGGATCAGGAGATGACATTGCTTCAACCATTGCTCAGGAAGCTCAAAGCGCCAAGCCTTGTTCTGGCTTCCCTCCTCCTGGCCACGGCCTGTGCCACAGCGCCCGCCCGCCCGCCAGTCCAGATCGGCACCGGCGAGCCGCGGGTTGACCCGGTGACCGGCGAAGTGTTGCAGCCCGGCGAAGTGGACGAAACGCAGCTTGGCGAACTGGGCCAGCAGAAGCCGGTTCGTGGCGATGGCGGCCTGATCCCGCCCTTCATGGAAGGCCGCGACGTGAAACGCGCCGCCGTGCTGTTGCCCTTTTCGCACCCGAATGCGCAGGTGCGTGCCGAGGCCGAGAGCATGCTGGCCGGTATTGAGCTGGCCTTGTTTGAATATGCCGGGGACAATTTCCTGATCATGCCGAAGGATACCGCGGGCAAGCAATCGGTCACCGAGGCGCGTGTGGACGAGTCCCTGAAAGAGGGGGCTGATATCATCCTCGGGCCGCTGTTTGGCGCCAATGTGAAGGCGATCACGCCGATGGCCAGCCATGCACAGGTGCCGATCATTGCTTTTTCGAATGACCGCAGTGCGGCTGGCGGTGGGGCATTTCTCGCGTCCGTTTCGCCAGAAGAGGAAGTCGCGCGCGTGATGCAATATGCCGGAGCGCGCGGCGTTCGCTCATTCGTGTTCCTTGGGCCGAGCACGCCATACGGGCGTCAGGTCGAGGCAGCGATGCGCTTTCAGGCCTCGCAGCAGGGCGGCGTCGTCGTGGCGTCGGCCTTTTATGATCCCGCATCCGGGGCGGCAGCGGAGTCGCGCCAGATTGCCACTGTTCTGCAAGGCGAAATTGCGCGCGGCAAGGTGGCCGTGATGATCCCCGAGCGTGGCGTGAAGCTGCTCTCGGTGGCGCCTTTGCTGCCCTATAATGGGGTCGACATGCGTCAGGTCATGCTGATGGGCACCAGCCTGTGGGACGATTCCAGCATCTGGCGCGAACCGACCCTGGCAGGCGGGGTCTATGCTGCGCCAGACCCGGCAAACCTTGCCGGATTCAAGCAAACTTATAATCGCATCTATGGCCGCAACCCAACGGACCTGGCCGGGGTGGCCTATGACGCGGCTGCGCTTTCGGTGCGGCTCGCAGCGGACGACAATATGCGGTACAATGGCGTTACCGATCCCGATGGGTTCATGGGCGTCAATGGCCTGTTCCGGTTCCGGATTGACGGCACATCGCAACGCGGCCTTGCCGTGATGCAGATCCAGTCTTCCGGCGTATCTGTCGTGGAAAAAGGCATCTCTGCCTTTGGTCCCGGCCCTAGCTGAGCACCGTGCTTTCTGCAGCTATCCCTTGCAGGCAGGGGCAGTTCGCCCCACATGACTGCGCACATCAGGGAAATCGGGAAGACGGCAATAAATCATGAGCAAACGCGACTATTATGAAGTGCTCGGTGTCGCTCGCGATGCAGACGACAAGCAGCTGAAATCGGCCTATCGCAAGCTCGCCATGAAGTACCATCCGGACCAGAACGCCGGAAACGGTGAGGCCGAAGAACAGTTCAAGGAAGTTGGCGAGGCCTATGCTGTTTTGTGCGACGCTGACAAGCGCGCCGCCTATGATCGCTACGGCCATGCGGCATTCGAAAATGGCGGCGGCGGTGGCAGCCCATTCGGCGCTGGCGTCAATCCGGAAGACATTTTCCAGGACCTGTTCAGCCAGGTCTTCGGCGCAGGCGGCTTTGGCGGTCGCCGCCGGGGTGGCCCGCAGCGCGGATCAGACCTGCGCTACGATCTCGAGATCACGCTGGCCGAAGCCTATTTCGGCAAGGATGAAACCATTCACGTGCCCCAGGCCGTGCCGTGCGAGCCCTGCTCAGGCAGCGGAGCCGCGCAGGGCAGCACGCCCGAGAAATGTGACATGTGCGACGGCCACGGCCGCGTGCGCGCCCAGCAGGGCTTTTTCACCATGGAGCGCACCTGCCCGCGCTGTTCGGGCAAGGGCAAGGTCATCCGCAAGCCCTGCAAGGAATGCGGCGGTGCCGGCCAGGTCCGCGAAGAACGCAAGCTGTCGGTGAAAATTCCGGCAGGCGTCGAGAGCGGCATGCGCATCCGCCTGTCAGGTGAAGGCGAAAGCGGCACGGCAGGTGGCGCCAAGGGTGACCTCTACATCTTCGTCGATGTCGTGGAGCACGATATCTTCGAACGCGACGGACCGAACCTCTATTGCCGTGCGCCCGTGCCCATGGCGACAGCGGCCCTTGGTGGGGAAATCGAAATTCCGACGATCGACGGTGGCCGCGCCAAGGTTGCCATTCCGGAAGGCGCCCAGACGGGCCGCAAGCTGCGCCTGCGCGGCAAGGGCATGCCAAGCGTGCGCTCGTCCGGCCAGACCGGAGACCTCTATGTCGAAATGTTCGTCGAGACGCCGCAGAACCTGTCTGCGCGCCAGAAGGACATCCTGCGCGAATTCTGCGACTGCTCTGGTGCCGACTGCCACCCGGAAAGCGAAGGCTTCCTGGGCCGCATCAAACGATTCTGGAGCGGCCATGAGGACGAAAAGCGGGCGAACTAGGCTTCAGGCGCCACTTTTTAGTCCCTCGCGATAATTTCTGTCATAGGCCAGCGCTTATGATGCCGATGGCGGAGCGTTCGATTCCCGCCTGACTGGCATTCTGGCGGGAAGACAACATGATAATTTCGAGACGTACCGTTCTGGCAGGCAGCGCGGGCTTTGCCGCGACCGCATGCGCGAGCAATGAGGCGGTTCCGATGGCGCCCTTCCAGAGTGATGGCGCCCTGCACACAGCTTCCGACGAAGCCTACTGGCGCGAGGTCGCCGCGGCATATGACGTGATGGACGGCGTCATTAATCTCGAGAACGGGAACTGGGGCCTGATGGCGCGTCCTGTGCTTCAGCGCTACCAGGTCCATACCGGGACGGTAAACCGTCGCAACTCCTATTTCGCTCGGCGTGAATATGCCGACATCTATCGCCCGATTCATGAACGTCTGGCAGATGTCCTGGGCGCCGATGCGGATGAGATCGCCATCACACGCGGTGCGACCGAGGCGCTGAAGGCACTGATCACAGGTTATAACCGGCTGCAGCCCGGCGATGGCGTCATGATCGCCGATCTCGACTATGGGTCGATCCAGAATGCGATGGGCTGGAAAGCGGCGCAGTCTGGCGGGCGGCTGGTGCGCCTCTCCGTTCCTGAACCCGTCACCCATGATGCCCTGATCGCCTTCTATGACGCGGCGATGGTGGCGAACCCGGATGTCCGCCTTCTATTGCTGACCCATGTCAGCCACCGGACGGGACTGGTTATCCCGGTGCCGGAGATCGTCGCGGCGGCGCGCCTGCGGGGAGTCGACGTGATCGTGGATGCGGCTCATTCCTGGGGGCAGATGGACTTTGACGTTACGGCGATCGGCGCCGATTTCGTCGGCTTCAACCTGCACAAATGGATCGGAGCGCCGATCGGCGTGGGCGTCATGTATATCAAGGGCGACAGGCTCAAGGCGGTTTCGCCGGACATGTCTGCCGAGTCGTGGGAGCGCGATGGCACCGGCGGCCGGGTGCATACGGGCACGATGAATTTTGCCGCCGTGATGAGCCTTCCCGATGCGCTCGACTTCCATGACCAGGTTGGGCCGGCAAACAAGGCGGCGCGTCTGGCCCACCTGCGCAACGCCTGGGTCGACCAGGTTCGGCCGCTTGAGCGGATCGAGATACTCACCCCGGACGATCCCCGGATGCATGCCGGGATCACGTCGTTCCGGGTCGCGGGCAAGACCAGCGCCGAGGACAACAAGGCGCTTGCGGAGCGCTTGCTGGCCGAATTCGGCATCTTCTCGGTGCTCCGGGACGGTGTTGCGGCCGGCTGCTGCGTGCGCATCACGCCGGCGCTCTACAATACGCCCGGGCATGCCGATCGCCTCGCAGAAGCGTTGCGCACGATTGTTCAGAAGGACTGATGCGCTGGTTTGTTCAGACCAGCTTTTCCTCGAAATCGCCCGCCTCATAGGCTTCGCGCAGTTTGAATTTCTGGATCTTGCCTGATCCCGTCAGGGGCCATTCCTCGACCCAGATCCAGTAGGCCGGTGTTTTCTGGGGAGACAGGCGCTCGCGAATGAAAGCTTTCAGGTCTGCGCCGCTGACTTTCGTCTGGCTCTTGCTGCGCAGGAAACAGGCGACCTGCTCGCCCCATTTCGCGTCCGGGATGCCCACCACGGCCACTTCGGCAACGACGACATGTTCCAGCATGGCGTTCTCGATTTCCACCGGGAAGATGTTTTCGCCACCGCGAATGATCATTTCCTTCACACGGCCAGTGATCCTGACATAGCCGCGCGTGTCCATGCGTCCGAGATCACCGGTATGGAGCCAGCCCGCGGAATCAATGGCGGCGGCGGTTGCTTCCTGATTGTCATTGTATCCGGTCATCACGAGATAACCGCGACAGCAGATTTCACCCTGTTCGCCGACCGGAACCACGGTGTTGGTTTGCGGGTGCCGGATCGAGACTTCGACATGTGCGGCGGGTTGGCCGATCGTTTGTGTCAGGTCTTCAAGCGAATTCTCGAACCAGGCCTGTGTGATGACGGGCGATGTTTCGGTTTGCCCGTAGACGATCTGGATGGGCGCCCCCAGAACGGCGCGCGCCTGCTTGCACAGTTCCGGCGCCACCATTGCGCCGCCGGACATGATGCGCGAGATTGACGAGACGTCGCGTCCCGATTTCTGCACTTCGTCGATCAGGGCCACGAGCATGGTCGGCACACCGAGAATGAAGTCGGTCTTTTCCCGTTCAATCAGTTTCACGATCACTTCCGGATCGAACATGGGCGCCAGCAGCATGGTTGCCCCCACGCCCAGGCCGCCGAGCACGAGAATCGCGCAGCCTGTCGTGTGGAAGAGTGGCATGTTGTGGACGAAGGACTTGCCCGCAGTCATGCCGGCCCTTGTCATCGCATCGACGCCGTTCCGCACGAGGCCGTTATGATGCAGCAGCGCGCCCTTGGGAAAGCCGGTCGTGCCGGACGTGTACTGGATCTGCACCGGATCGGAAGGCTTCGGATCGCGCAGGATACGTTCGGCTTCGCCCGCAAACAGCGCGTCGTGGTCGGTGAGCAGGATCCGGTGACGGATCGCCGGGATCTCGTCGCAGACGGCGTCGGCGATGGCCTGCATCGGGTTTCCGCGAAAATCCTTCACGTAATAGATCGCTTCGGCGCGGGACTGTTCGAGAACGAATTTGAGTTCGCGTTTCTGATAGGCCGGATTGACCGTGACGAGTGTGACGCCCGCGAGGCCGCACGCGAGTTCGAGCAGGATCCATTCCGGCACGTTATTGGCGTAGACGGCGATCCGGGAGCCCTCAGCGTGCCGGCTGGCGAGAGCGCGGGCGAGGCGTTCGCTGTCGTCCAGCAATTGGGAATAGGTCCAGGTGCGCAGGATTGTTCCGTCATAGTCGAGGGCTTTGAGGGCCGGGAAATCGGGTGCGCTTGCGGTTGAGGCACGCAGCATTGCGCCGATTGTAAGCGGTTCGGGTTCGGAGCCGCCCTGTGCCGGGAAATAGGATTCCGTGAGATCGACTTTGTACATCCGGCCCTCCATTGTCAGGTTTTGTTCTGTTTGAAACAGACGCTAGTTTCATTGCGGGGGCTTGGCCAGTTGCCGCGTTTCAGCGGCAGCCGTCGGCCCAGTCCAGCACCGTCTCGATCAGTTCCTGACGTGACCAGGAGAAGGAATGATCGCCTGACAGAATTTTGGCTGTCAGGTCGATGCCGGGTTCGGCCTCATAGGCGGCGACCAGCGGGGCAATGATGGTGTCCGGTGGAACGGACGTGTCCTTGTCGCCGCCGATCACGAGCACTGATTTTCCGACAAGTTCCGACGCCAGCAGCCGTGTATCGAAGGCTTCGCGGTTGGCCATGATCTCCTGCAGGGCTTTGTCGCCGGTCAAGCCTGACAGCATCTGCATCGTGTCGCTATAGGCGACAAAGCCCTCGGCTGCTTTGGGATCAGCTTCGAATGCGTCTGCGATGACGCCGAGGTTCGCTGGCGCGAGGCCGGCGACGCAGGCGATCCTGTCATCTTGGGCGGCTGCCTCGAGCGCCGCGAAGCCGCCCATGGAATGGCCGATGAGGATCAGCTTGTCCGGGTCAGTGCGATAGGTTTCAGTATCGGCGCGGAGCATGTCGGTGGCGGAGGCGACGTCTTCGATAACGTGAGTGAAGCTGTAAGTGCCCTCGCTGCCCCAGGCGCCGCGATAGTGGAAGAAGATGACGTTGAATCCGTCACTGCGCAGGTCCTGCGCGAGGTCGAGATTGCGTTCATTGCCCGGGAAGCCATGCAGCAGGACCACGGTCGGGTGCGGGCCTTCGCCCTCGGCAAGGTAGGCGTGGCCGTTGAGGCGGTCGCCGCGGCTTTCGAAATTCAGTTCTACGAGGGACGGCGGGAAGTCGGCGTCGACCACTATGGGATGAACCGCGATCTCGGGCGTGGTCGCGCAGGCTGTGAGCAGCATCAACGTGCTGAGCGATGCGGCGGTAAAAATGGCGGCTTTCATGCGTTTCCCCTTCGGCTTTTCAACACTCTAGGGCGGGACACGCAGCGGTGCCATGAAAAAGCCCGCCCCCGGATGCCGGGAGCGGGCTGATTGTCGGGCTGTCGCCGCGTGACTAGATACGTTCGATGATGATGGCCGGGGCCATGCCGCCAGCGGCGCACATGGTGATCAGGGCATAGCGGCCGCCGGAACGCTCAAGTTCGTCCAGCGCGGTGCCGATCAGGATCGAACCAGTGGCGCCAATCGGGTGGCCGAGGGCCATGGCGCCGCCATTGATGTTGACCTTTTCACGGTCAAGATCGAGATCGCGGATGAACTTTTCAGCGACAACCGAGAAGGCTTCGTTGATTTCGTAGACGTCGATATCGTCCTTGGTCAGGCCGGCTTTTTCGAGGACTTTCTTCGCCGCCGGAACCGGTGCGTTGAGCATCAGCGTCGGGCAGTCGCCCATGTTTGCCGTGGCAACGATACGACCGCGCGGTTTGAGGCCATGCTTGTCGGCATACTCTTTCGAAGTGAGCAGGATGGCGGCGGCACCATCGACAACACCCGATGAGTTCCCGGCATGGTGGACATGGTTCACCTTGCCTTCGAGCTCTGGGTATTTCTTGGTGAGCAGGTTGCCGTACGTGTTGCCTTTGTCATCCACGGGGATGTCCATGTAGGCCGGGAACACGGTGCGAAGGCCAGCCAGTGTTTCCATGGTTGTGCCCGGACGCGGGAATTCTTCATGGTCGAGGGCAAGCGTGCCGTCTTCATTGTAAACAGGCACGAGGGATTTGTCGAAACGGCCCTCTTTGATGGCCACAGCGGCGCGCTGCTGGCTGGTAAAGGCAAGGCGGTCGACGGCTTCGCGGTCGATGCCTTCCAGCGTGGCGATCGCATCAGCGCAGATGCCCTGCTGGGTCTGCGGGTGGCTGGCGCGCAGGCGTGTGTTGCCAACGTCCATGACGGGCGGTGTTTTCGGGTCGGCGGTGGAGGCTGTGTAGCTCATCATTTCCGTGCCGCCGGCGATGACGCAGTCTTCCATGCCGGACATGACCTGGGCTGCGGCGAGTGCGACGGACGTGATGCCCGAGCCGCAGAAGCGGTCGAGCGTGACGCCCGAGGCCTTGATATCATAGCCCGCATCGAGTGCAGCCATGCGGCCAAGGTCAGCGCCCTGTGCGCCGCGCTGGCTGCTGGTGCCCCAGATAATGTCGTCGACCGTGGCGGTGTCGAGCTTGTTACGTTCGGCCAGCGCCTTCAGGACGGTGGCTGCCAGTTGCTGGGGGTGGATATGGGCGAGGGCGCCCTTTCCAACTTTGCCGATGCCGCGCGGCGTGCGGCAGGCGTCAATGATATAGGCTTCAGCCATTAGGGTTTCTCCCGGTTCGCATCACTGTTGAATGGTGTTTCCGAGGTTTACGCGCACGTAAGCGTCATAGGAAGGGATGACGTTGGGATATGCGACCAAATCACCGCGCGGCAACCTAGGGGATTGAGCAGGCAGGTGATGGCGGCCGTCGCACCGCTCGCAGGCAAACGATCGGCGCGCCTAAGTCGCGATCTTAGCGGACGATGACCTTGATCAATGCCGGCTTGTTGGCGTGACCCGTATGGGGCGAAACGAACTGGTAATAGCCGCCGCGACCGGCGTAGACTTTCGACGGGCCGGTATAGACACGCGGGCCATCGACGAATTTCTCGCCTTTGGCTGGAACATAGGTCCAGGCTGAGGCCGGGCAGCTTACCTGCCGCATGTCTCGCAGGTCTTCCCTCGCGTCGGCTCGGGATGTGGTGACGCGCTGGTCGAGCCGGTCTTCGACAAGATCCGGGCACCGGCGCGGATCAAGCCGCCATTCTCCGGCAGAGGCGGCTCCGGCAAGGCCGATGGCAAGCAGGGACAGGCTTGCGGCTTTCAGGGTCAATGACGTTTTCATGGTGGCTCTCCAGGGTTGATCGACAGTCGTTCAACGACAACTGGAGCCGTGTCCGTCGCGAAGCGCCTGACAATGACAGGAGTTTAAGAAAGCGGCTTAGCCGAAGGCTCCATACGGGTGCGTAATCGCCAGGCTGATGCCATGCAGGGCGCGGTCGATCTCATCCAGCGGTCCGATAATATCGCGGTGGATATTGTCATAACCGTAGCTGGCAGCGGATTTGGTCTCGCTGCCGGATTCGGTGAGCGCCTTGAATGGCGTCTCCTCGTCGCTTGCGCGGGGGAAGATTTCGACAAGCAGAGCGACGGTTTCGGCGATACGCATGTCGAGTACCATGCGCAGGAGATCGCGCGCGTCGGTGTCATGACGCTGTGAAATGCGTGGCAGCCGACCGACCAGGGTGAAGGCGCGCATCATCAGGGCCTGACGGATGGCGTGCAGGGCGTGCAGGTCAAGCCGGCCTTCGTGACGCTCTTCGGCCGAGGGCGCATCATCGAGCCGGGCGAGCAGGCGGTCAAAGCGGCCAAGGTCGATCGACAGGAAATTGGCGATCCGGTTGATCGAGACGGCGGTCTCATCATCGCGCAGGCCATAATAGACGCTGCGATAGGCGGCGGCCTTGTCAGGCTCGGCCAGGCGCGCATGGGCAATCCAGACGCTCGGGTCGAACACGTTCGCATAGGCCCGCAGGGCAGGCAGGCTGGTGACCACGCGGGCCCTGAGCGCGAGCAGGATCAGGCCGTGCATGCGGGGGCTGGCATTGATCAATTCAACGAGGCGGTCATTCTCGCGCTGCAGGGACGAGCCGATGCCGGACGCCGTATTGGCGGGGATGCCGAGCTGTTGCAGCGTTGCGTTATGCGAGATGGCGCGCAGGGCGCGGGGGCCAGTCGGGCCGCCGGTGCGGCGCTTCTGGCGCGAGCCGGCCTTGACCACGAGGCCGGCCGAAAAGTCGCCCAGCAGGCGGCCATAGTCGGGATTGACGAACAGGCGCTCGTGCCATGCGCGCAGCGCACGATAGAAATCCCAGACAAGGTCTGTGCGCGTATAAAAGGGGTCTTTCGACGTGTCCGGCGGGTCGGACAGGGCCCGGTGGCACCACGCGGCATAGGTTGTCTCGGCGATTGGAAGGCTGGCGAAATGAAGGAAGCCGTCGCCGCCCTGGAAACTGACTTCATGCATGAGGCGCAGGTTGCGCGTGCGGGCGCCATTTCGGGTCCACGGCGTCAGGACATGGTCGAAGCGCTGGCCGAAACTGCCCGGCCACGCGCCGCGGCCCATGGACTCGCCGTGTGTATTGAAGATCAGCAGGGCCACATCGTCGGTCTTTGCAGCGAGGGCCCGGGCGATGAGATTGTGGATGCGCTCGATTGCCATGTCGGCAGCGACCTGGCCGATGAAGCGGCCGGCGTCCGAGAATCCGAGCTGGATCGAGAGGTAGCCGCGCTCTTTAATGTAACGCAGGAATTCAGGCTCTTCGAGCAGGCGTTCGATGAAGCGGCCACCTGTCTCGAGGGCTTCAGGCGTTTCGAACAGGGGCGAGATGTCGAGCTTCTCGGCGACGCCATATTGGCGGGCGAGATAGAGCGCGCCCATCACGGTGGCGGGGTTCTCGCTCTCGGCGATGAGGAAACGGATGACCGAGCCGGAATCGATATGCTTGAGGATTTGCGCGCACATCATGAACTGGCGCCGGGCTGTCGATTGTTCGAGGAAGAGATCGGCGAAATTGACCTGGACCGGTTTGGACTGGCGCGCTTTCTGGGACAGCTGGGCAAGCGCCAGGCGGCCCAGTTCGCGGTCTTCGGTTTCAAGACCGAGGTCGCGATTGATAACGGTTCGTACCTGGGCAGCATTGACCCGGAGGTGGATGCGCGCGGTGCCAAGCTGCAGCGACTCCACTTCAGCGCGGAAGGCGATCAACTCGGCCGCCAGGCTGTCATCAACCGTAGGGATGGCGTCGTCGAGAACGGTGGTGATCTCGGTCGCGTCGAGGACCATGCGCTTGCTGTGAGACGTCAGGGCGTTGGCGGCCTCGACCAGTTTTTCGGGGTCGGTCAGGTCCTCGGCGAAGCGCGCCGCGTCGGATTCTGCGTCCCCGGCCGCGCCGCGCAGGCGCACGGTCAGGCGAGCAAGTACGGCGATCTTGCTGGCGCCGGACATGGCTTCCAGCCGGTCAGCATAGCGGCCGAGCTGGGCGGCTTTCTCGCGCAGGCGGAAGGTCAGGGACTGGGACCAGTGAATGTCGGTGCGCCCGTCAAGGTCGTAGCCGACCCAGCTGGCTAGCGTCGGCAGGTAAGGCCGCAGGCCACGCCAGTCATCGGGAAAGGCCTTGCGGGCCACGTCCAGAACCAGCGCGGCATAGGCCTGTTGCGCGCCCGCCGCATTCAGCAGCGCGTCCTGGACCTCGTCATGCTCGCCAACCAGATTGATCGACTTGGTCCACGGGCGGCCATCCTCGCGGATATGTTTGAGAAGTGTGGCACGGCTGGATTTGTTGGGACGGGTAACGTGCGCGGTGAATGCCTGCCGGAGCGCACGTGAGAGCGCGAAAGTCGGGTGGGCGGTAAAGACGATGCCGCCGGTATTTTGTTCAATGCCGGTCCTGAAGGCATCCAGTCCCTTGCGGGCGAGCGCGTCGAGCGCGGCGCGGACCAGCGACCAGCCTGCCTTGGGGGCGGCGTCATAATGTTGTTCGCGGAAACGGTCTGCGCGTTCCTCGATCATGGTGAGGTGAAGGTCGCCCGCAAATTTTGCCAGCTCGGCGACGCTGGCCTTGCCGGCCTCAACATCCTGGAACAGGGACTGGGCCAGTGCGAAGACCGAATTGGTCATCGGATCGACGGCAATGCGTGTCGATTGCGCCCGCAGGAAGTCCTGCACGGCAGCGAGTGTCAGCGGGGTTGGGTTGGCATTAGTCATCTGTTCACCACCAAGACGCCTTTGATTGCGAAGTCAAAGCAGACGAGGCCTGCATATGGGCAAGACGGACTGCTGGTTTCACCGTCTGCTTACCCGGCATATGTGGCATATGCCACTGATATGTCGTATCAAGAGCGGGCCGGCAGAGGGGCATGTGTAGATGCAGATTGATGCGATAGCGACGCTCATGGCGATGGCGGTCAGTGTCGCCGTGGTGATGTCTCCAGCCTCGGCGCAACCTGCTGCCAGCGCCATGGAGCAGGTGCTGGGTCCCGGCAAGCAGGCAGCGTCCGTCGTCGAACCAGCGCCTGTATCGGTCACCACGCATGGGTCGGCGCCCAGCCACAATGTGATTTCCCCGCCGCCCGTCTGTCACATCAGGTCTGATGATGAATGCCATCATGCGGCTGTCGCCTGCCTGAAGGCGCGCAGCATTGGCGGGCTCTACACAGTCGTCTTGGGCCGGGAAGGCAAGCCGGCGGTCGTGCGGGTGCGAGATGACAGGACGGATGCGCAGGAGCGGCAGGCTCGCGCCTGTGCGACAGACCTGCAGCAATGCCTGAGCGGGAATTGCTGAACGGGGCGGGGATGCTGCCTTAGCGCCGCCCGAAGAATTTCACTGCGCCCAGAAGGCCTGCAATGGCAGACCCGAGCCCACCCAGCAAAACGAACAGCGGATTGGCCTGATCGGCAAAAGCAATGGCGCGGTTGATGCCGGAGACTTGGACCGTGACCGTGTCACGGAACGTGCGCAGCGGAACGACGGAGTCCTGGTCGATGGCGTATATCTCGAACACGAGGTCATGATCACCAGCCGACAGTGGCATGACCGACCAGCGCCAGACATTTTCAGTCAACGGCGATAGCGATTGCACGCCGGGCGACATGGGAACGATTTCGAAATTGGCACCGCTGACGCGGGCTTCGACGCGGTCGGAGACCTGGGCTTCGCCGGTCACGATATTGCCGCGTCCGGGCAGAGCGTCGACCGCGGTGTCATCGCCGGTCGCATCAATGGCGAGCGTGACGTCGAAGGCACGCTTGTATTCGGCCGATTTCGGCGTCTCGTGTGCGACAGGAACCGTTTGCAGGGACTCCATGAATACTTCGGCATGCGAGCGTCTCGGTTCAGCGGCAGCTACGCCTGCTGTTTCGGCAAGGGCGTCCGAAAGGGCGTCAAATTCGCCAGCGGCCTCGACGGAGAAGGTCTCAGCAGTGTCGAGCGCGTCGCCTGCAGAGGCGACGGAGGCAGTGTCGTCTGCGCTAGAACCGGACGAGAGGGAGCGCGTTGTCGGACCCGAGGAACGGGCGCCGGGGGCCGCAGGCGCCATTTGAGCTTCAGTCGGCGCCTCCATCGCGGCAGGCTCTGGCGGTATCTCCATTGCGGCTTCGGGCGCGGGCATGGCCTCTACGGCCTCAGGCATGGATTCCATGGCCATGGTCTCATGGGGACGGTATTCTTCGAGCAGGGCGGCGCCGCCGATGCCGGCAACTGCCAAGCCTGCCAGAACGAGAAGAATGGAGATAAATCTTAGCATCGCAGGGGCTCCCGTCTGACGATTCCTCGCATTAACCCTAGCAGAGCTTCAGCGCGGTGGGAAACCTTCCCGGCTGGCTTCGTAGAACGCAATTGCGGCAGCATTGGACACATTGAGGCTTTCCATGACCTCGGTCATCGGGATGCGGGCCAGCTCAGCGCAGGCCTTGGCGACGGCGGGGCGCAGGCCGGAACCTTCGGCGCCCATCACGATGGCGATTTTCGGCGCGCCAGCGACGGCGTCAGCGAGGATACGCCGGCCTCCGCCGTCGAGGCCGACGGTGTGATAGCCCGCGTCAGCGAGCTGTTCGAGCGCGCGGGCAATGTTGACAACACGGGCTTCGGCCACGGTTTCAATCGCGCCCACGGCCGCTTTGGCGACCACGCCGGTGATCGGCGGTGCATGCCGGGTTTGCAGGACAATTCCGTTGAAACCGAAGGCGGCGGCGGACCGGTAGATGGCGCCGAGATTGTGGGGGTCGGAGACCTGGTCGAGGACGCAGATGCGGGAAATGTCGCGGTCTATCAGGTCTTCCAGGCTGGACGGATTCAGCGGGGCAACTTTGAGCGCCAGTCCCTGGTGGACGGCGCCGGGCGGCAGGCGATTGTCGAGATCCTTGCCGAGGATGATTTCCGGCGTGATCCGGGCAGGTCCGAGCCGCGCGGCGGCATTTTCCGTAGCCAGCAGCATGTGGCAGGTGCGCGACGGGTTTGCCAGCGCCGCTACAACGGCATGCGTGCCCCAGAGCCAGCCTTCGCCATCACCGCCGCCACTGCGTTCGCGCGGGCGATCCTGCCGCGGGCGTTGCGATCCGTCCTGCCCTCCGGGGCCGGGTGCATTTCGGCGTTTTGTATGGTTGCGCGCCATTTCTTTCGTCCCTATAAGGCCGTCTCCCGAAGCGGTGGAGGTCACGGATTGCCGTGCCCTTTAGGCGGTTCGGGGCGACGGCGTCAATTATCGTAAGTCGCAGGCAGCCCTTGGAGGGGTGGCCGAGTGGTTAAAGGCAGCAGACTGTAAATCTGCCCGCATAGCGTACACAGGTT